>NZ_RZSV01000157.1:0-14053 GCF_004023205.1 Mesorhizobium sp. M1A.F.Ca.IN.020.03.2.1
CGGCTGCAGCATCCCAGACAGCGCGCCAGTTTCTGACCGTTTCCGTCAGCGACGGCCCACGCGCCGTGCCCATGTGCCAGGACTGCGCATAACCGCCGATCGTCAGCACCAGATCGATCTGCGGCATCAGCGCCATCAGATCGGCGCGCCAGGCGGTGGCGCATTCGCGCCGCGGCGGCAGGTCGGCGCCCTTGGTGTCCTGGCCCGGAAAGCAGAAACCCATCGGCACGATGGCGAATTTTTCCGTGTCGTAGAACTCGTCGGGGGTGACGCCGAGCCAGTTCCTCAAGCGATCCCCGGAAGCGTCGGTGAACGGCATGCCCGAGATGTGGACTTTCGTGCCCGGCGCCTGGCCGGCAAGCAGGATGCGGGCCTTCGACGAAGGCACAAGCACCGGGCGCGGCTGATGCGGCAGGGGCCGGCCGCGCGGCTGCTCGACACAGATGCGGCAAGCCCGCACCTTGGCGGCAAGGCTCTCCAGCGCTTCGCTCATGTCCGGCGGGTTCTCCAAAAACAAGCCTCAAGCAGCAGCGCTTGGCCGGCTGGAGAGCGCTGCGTGCCAGCGCAGCACATTCCCGCATTCCTCAGGCACCTTGATGCGTGCCGGCTTCATGAAATCGATGGCGATCAGCCCGGTGATGTCGGCGACCGAATAGGTGTCGCCGGCGGCAAATTCCATATCCGCCAACTCCCGGTCGAGGAGATGCAGGAACTCGATGGCCTTCGGCTTGTTGGCCTCGCCCCATTCCGGGATCTGCGGCACCTCCCATTCCTTCATTGCCGGATGGATGTGCCGGAACGCGGCGGCCACGCAGCTCATCAGGTTTAGCTCCAGACGCCTTTGCCACATCTCCACCATGGCCTTGCCGAGCGCGCCTGTTCCGAACAGGGCGGGCTCGGGATGCAACTCCTCGAAATAACGGCAAATGGCGATGGATTCGGTGATGATGGTCCCGTCGTCGAGTTCGAGCACGGGCAGCCGCCGCAGCGCATTGCGCGACGCCACCGGCTCCTTGCGATGCTCCAGCGCGCCCATGTCCACGGGCACCAAAGGGACGGCTAGCCCCTTTTCAGCCAGGAAAACCCGAACCCGCCTGGGGTTGGGCGCCCGGCCGCCATCGAACAGCTTCATTCTAGTCTCCGATCTTCATGCCAATCTTAGGGCGCGCTGCAATGCATGTCGCCCAAAACTGCATAGCGGTTTGGCAAGACCACATGTTGGCAAACAGAGCATCCCCCGAAGCGGGCATCACCAGAAACGAACAAGCTCACGCAACGCATCGCCGAGCGAAGCCAGTGCGCCGTGCTTCCTTTCGACGGGTTGATTGTGATGGCTGTCGCGCCAGTCCTGCGGCTGATCGAAGGAGCCAGCCCAGATGCCCACCTTGGCAGCCCGCGCGACGGCCTCCTCGGTTTCGAAGTCGCCGAAGGCGACGGCCCATCCGGACTGTACCTGCGCGCGGTTGAGGTCCGTGTCGCCCGCCTTGCAGTCGCCGAGCAACCGGCCGTAGCGGTCGCGCTGCCAGCCGCTGCAGGAGACCGGCCTGTCGGCGATCAGCCGCACCAGCGACTGCCGCGCAAGCCTGCCGCAGGCATAATCGGCCCCGTCCTTGCGGCACGTCTGTGTGTATTCCGGCGCGTCGATGCCGCGCATGCGGATGCGCTCGGCGCCAAGCGTGATCGAATCGCCGTCCCTGACGATGGCCGTGCCTTGCTCCTGTCGCGTCTCGAACCGGTCGAGCCGCGCCGCCACCAGGATGGACAGGCCAAGCAGGACCACGGCCAGCCCGTAATCCAGAAGCCTGCGCAAAAGGCTTCGCGGAGGCCGCGGAACATAGCGCCGGCGCGGTCTTCGCGACCAGGAACGGCTCATATGGCAAACAGTCTCTTAATCATTCGAACGTAGCTTAACGAACTGAAAATCGCTGCGCGCAGAAATTGAACTTGCATGCCTTTGCTACGCTCGGACACAGCGGACAAATTCATTGTGGACCGCAGGAAACCGCATCGCAACAGCGATGTGGCTCGCGCGGTGCGCAGGACGCGTGACCGTCTTTCGCAGCAGGCCGGCAGCCTCGATTTCGACCGCGAACTGCTCAAGCTCCATGCACGCGCCATGGTGGTCAGCGCGGCGGCGATTCCTCTGCTTGTGCTTGTAGTAGCGGCCATCGGCCGCTTCGCGGGCCTGGACAACCAGGTCGCCGTCTGGGCTCTCTTCATGCTGCTTTGCTACGCTATCGTCACTTTCATGGCGCGGCGCGTCGAGCGCACGGAAGCGGCCGAGCTCGACCCTGTGCAGACGCGCCGCGATTTCCTGATCGGCCATTCGCTCTGCGGCCTCGGCTGGGCCTGGTTCGCCTGGCTGGGCTGCGCCACATGCCAGGTTGACCAGTTCCATGTCGTCAAGGCCATGGTGCTCCTGGTCGCCATGGCGACGACTGCGGTGATGGCATCGTCCCTGGGCGGCGCGCTATTGGCGACCTTCGCCGTTCCCGTCGCGGTCTATGTCTATGCCGTCCTGCGCCTGTGGATGCCGATCGAAGGGATCATGGCGGCGCTTCTGGTCGCTGCCCTGCCCTTCTTCGGCTACGTCGCGCGCCATCTCAACCAGTCATCCTGGATGCTGCTCTCCTTCCGCTCCGAGAAGGACGCGCTGATCGCCGAGGTGGAGACTGCCAAATCCATGTCCGACGAGGCCAGGCGGCGCGCCGAGGACGCCAATCTGGCGAAGTCGCGCTTCCTCGCCTCGATGAGCCATGAGCTCCGGACGCCGCTCAACGCCATCCTCGGTTTCTCCGAAGTGATGGCCAATGAAGTGCTCGGGCCGATGAACAACCCGACCTATCGCGATTACGCGCATGATGTGCACGAATCTGGCCAGCATCTGCTCGATCTGATCAATGAGATCCTCGACCTGTCGCGCATCGAGGCCGGCCGCTACCAGCTCAACGAGGAGCCGGTGGTGCTGGTGACGATCGTTGAGGATTGCTGCCATATGATGGAACTGAGAGCCCGCAACAAGGACATCCGCGTCATCCAGGAGTTCGAGACCGCGCTGCCGCGCCTGTTCGGCGACGAGCGTGCCATCCGGCAGATCGCGCTCAATCTGCTGTCCAACGCCATCAAGTTCACGCCGTCGGGCGGCGAAGTGCGTGTGCGCGTCGGCTGGACGGCGGGCGGCGGTCAGTACATCTCGGTCAAGGACAACGGCCCCGGCATACCGGAAGAGGAAATCCCAGTGGTGCTTTCCGCCTTCGGCCAGGGCTCGATCGCCATCAAGAGCGCCGAACAGGGAACGGGCCTCGGACTGCCGATCGTGCAGGGTCTGCTCGACATGCATGGCGGCGAGTTCGAGCTGCACTCCAAGCTGCGCGAAGGCACCGAGACCATCGCCATCTTCCCGCTGAGCCGAGTGATGGAGGAATTGCCCGCGCTGCCGACCAAGGCTGTCGCCGCCCGCCGGCGTTGAGTCCTTCGGTCCGATATGACAAAATTGCCGCCTGAGATGACGATCACTGATTGGGATCCAAGCCGCACCGAGATCAAATCGGAACGCCTATCCCTCAAGCTATTTACGCCCGGTGATGCCGAAGAGCTTTACGCCTGTATTACGCCTTCAATCACCCGCTTCATGCAGTGGGAACCGCCACGATCGTCGGCCGCATTTGGCGCGGTCTGGCGGTCTTGGTTAGAACCGAACCTCGACGGATCGGACCTGCATTTCGTTGTGCGGCGTTCGCAAGACGGTCGTTGTCTAGGGCTTGTTGGCCTGCATGCGGCGAACACGGTATCTCCCGAACTTGGAATCTGGCTCAACGAAGGCGCTCAAGGACAGGGCATCGGCCGGGAGGCAATCGCCGCCGTGGTTGCATGGGCGTCGGAGAAACTCGCGCCGGACAGTTTTGACTATCCTGTCGCGGAAGAAAACATCGCTAGCAGAAAGATTGCAGAACGTCTCGGAGGCTCGGTAGTTGGAAGGCGATCCAATCCAAAATATATCGCTGTCGTCTATCGTATTCCCAAGCTCCGGCGTTGACTCCATACCCCGATAACCTGCAGCCGATTTCTGCACACGTTCTTCAGCCACGAACCGCCGCCGCCATACCGGAGCTCGTGAGCGCCGCGGCCTTGACGAGACCGGCGGCAAGTCCAGCCCCAACTCCTTCGCCGTGACTGACAGCAAGATCGAGCAGTGGCTCGAGCCCAAGCCGTTCGGCGATTTTGGCTTGGCCCGGCTCCGGCGACAGGCTGGCGAGCAGGCAATGGTCGATCGCGGAAGGATCGGCTTTGTTCAGAACCGCGGCGGCAGCCGTCGCGACGAACCCGTCGAGCAGCACAGGAATCTTCTGCATGCGGGCTGCGAGAATGGCGCCGCAGATTGCCGCGAACTCCCGCCCGCCGACGCGGCGCAAGGCCTCGAGCGGATCGCCGAGACCGGAGCCGTGGAAAGCAAGCGCCCGGTCGACCGCTTCGGCCTTGCGCGCCATCATCGCCGTGTCCGCCCCCGATCCAGGTCCAACCCAGTCGGACCCCTTGCCGCCAAAGAGGGCAGCGCTGAGCGCGGCCGCGATGGTTGAATTGCCGACGCCCAGATCGCCAAGGCAAAGAAGATCGGCGCCGCCCGCGACCGCTTCCATGCCGAAGGCCATGGTGGCGGCGCAGCCGCGCTCGTCGAGGGCCGCTTCTTCGGTGATGTCCCCCGTCGGAATATCCAGCGCCAGGTCGAAGACCTTCAGGCCGAGATCGTTGGCGATGCAGATCTGATTGATCGCTGCACCTCCGGCGGCGCAGAGTTCGACGGCATTGGCGGTCGCCGAAACCGGCCGCGGCGAAATGCCATGCCGAACGGCACCGTGGTTGCCGGCAAAGATCGCCACAAGCGGACGATTGACGGCCGGCGGCGCACGCCCGCTCCAAGCGGCGAGCCATGCCGCGACATCTTCAATCCGGCCAAGCGAAGCTTTCGGCTTGTCGGCCTTGGCAAACAGGGTGCGAACGCGGGTTTCGGCGGCGGCGTCGGCCGGCGGCAGCGTTGCCAGCAGAGTGCGGAAATCATCGAAAGGCTTTGCGGTCATATCGAATGCGGTCTCTTTGCAGGAACAGCCAGCGGCATAGCCGCCTTCACCGCCTGGCACAACCGCCCGGCAATGCCGCGAAAGCGCCGGTCGACGGCGCATCGCGAAGGGCTTGCATTGGCGTTGCGGTTGCACCATGTGGAGTGAAGGCAAGAGAACAGCATGACCGCCATCGAGTCTCCCTGCATACTCGTCTGTTCCATCGACATGAAAACCGGCTTCTGTTTCGGTTGCGGCCGCACGCGCGATGAGATCGCCGGGTGGATCGCGATGACGCCGGAAGTCCGGCGTGCAGTCATGGCCGAGTTGCCGGCGCGGCTGGAGACGGTCGAACGCCGGCCCCGCCGCGAGACGCGGCGCGCCCGCATGGCGCGCGAGCGCGGCGTGCTGTGAAAGAGCTGGCTGTAAGAAAGGGCTGGCCATGAATCGCCTGTTCTGGGTCGTCATGCTGGTGATCGGCGCCGGCTTGATCCTGCTGATGATGAATGATTCCGCCGGCCGCACCTTCGGCATCGAGAACAACGATTTCAGCAGGCTGATCTGGGTTGGAGTCCTGGTGGCGGTAATCGGCGCCAGCCTTATTCGCTCTGGCCGGCCGCTCGGTGACATGGCGCGCAACTTCGGCGTCTGGGCGGCAATCGTGCTGGCGCTGATCGCCGGCTACCAGTACCGCTACGAGCTGCAGGATGTTGTCAGCCGCGTCACCGCCGGCCTTGTTCCGGGAAGCCCCTTGGCGCTTGGCGTCGATAGCGGCCGTGCCACCGTGACGCTCGACAAGGCCGGCAATGGCCATTTCGAGGCGCGAATCCTCGTCAACGGCAGGCCGGTGCGCACGGTGGTCGACACCGGCGCGACCAGCACGGTGCTGACGGCGGAGGACGCCCAGGCGGCCGGCTTCAACCCAGCGGCGCTCAGCTACACCGTGGACGTCTCGACCGCCAACGGCATGGCGCGTGCGGCAACGGTCAGGACCGACGAGATGGCGATCGGCGGCATCGTGCGCAAGGATATGCCGGTGATGGTCGCGGCGCCCGGCATGCTCGAGCAAAGCCTGCTCGGCATGAACTTCATCGGCTCGCTGTCGGGCTTCGAGGTGCGCGGTGACCGGATGATCCTGCGCGACTAGATTTCCCGATTGCGTCCAAAACAAACAGATGGAGCGGTTCGCCGGTGAAACGCTCTAGCCGCCCGATCCGCCTCAAGCGGCTTCGGTTTCCGCCGCCACGAAATCTATTGCCGCGAACGCCGTCTTCAGCACCTCTGGCCCGGCGCCGGGTCTGTTGGCGTCGGTGGACAAAGTCTGCCGGTAGCGGCGCGCGCCCGGGAGACCGTGGAACAGCCCGACCATATGGCGCGTGACATGGCCGAGCCGTCCGCCCTTCTCGATGTGGCGCGCGGCGTAAGCGGCCATGGCGTCCATCAGCGCCGCGTAGTCGAAAGCGACCGGCGCCTCGCCGTAAAATGTGGCATCGATCCCGGTGAGGATGCCGGGCGTATGATAGGCCGCGCGGCCGAGCATGGCGCCGTCGACATAAGCGAGGTGCGCCTCTGCCTGGTCAAGGGATTGAATGCCGCCGTTGATGCCGATGAATTGGTTCGCCATCCTGGCCTTGAGCCGATAGACGCGCGGATAGTCGAGCGGCGGGATCTCGCGGTTTTCCCTGGGACTAAGCCCCTCCAGCCACGCCTTGCGGGCGTGCACCCAGAGCGCATCGGTGCCGGCCGTCAGCACGCCGTCTGCGAGCGTGGCGAGAGCGGGTTCGGGGTTCTGGTCATCGACGCCGATGCGGCATTTGACCGTGACGGGGATTGTCACCGCCGCCTTCATCGCCGCGATGCATTCGGCGACCAGCACCGGCGTCTTCATCAGGCAGGCGCCGAAAGTGCCCGACTGGACGCGGTCGGACGGACAGCCGACATTAAGATTGATTTCGTCGTAACCGAACGCCTCGCCGATCACCGCCGCTTCGGCAAGCTTTCGCGGATCCGAACCGCCAAGCTGAAGCGCAACCGGATGCTCGGCACCGTCGAAGCCGAGCAGGCGCTCGCGTGCGCCATGGATGACTGCGTCCGCCACCACCATTTCCGTGTAGAGCAACGTGCGACGCGTCAGCTGACGGTGAAAGAACCGGCAATGCCGGTCCGTCCAGTCCATCATTGGTGCTATGGCTATTCTGAAATCTTGATACTTCGACATTTTTTTGTTGTTTCAAAAATGTTGGGCCACGTCGTGTGGTCTTTTCCCCACGAGACGCCCCTTTGTCCGGTTTTCGATGCGTCGGTGCACACGGAGCGCACACGAATTGGACACCTTCCCTAAACTAAAATCCGGCTCTTGGAGAGCCCAGGCTCGTCACGGGGCATCTCAAGAAAGGTTTTCGGCGCACGATCAGCGCCGGATCGAGAGTCGCATCATTGGTAGTCGCGGATGGGTAGCTCTTTCGCGATCCGGTGGGCGCTCCATCCGCCCGGCCTGAAAAAGATGGGCATCAAAATCCTCGATCCAAGGACTTCTGTCGGTACCGGGTTAGATTTCAACCGAACGTTGCGCGCCTTTTTTGGCGAGGAACAGCGCCATTTCTTCCGCAATTAGCGCCTGCTTATGGAACTTTCTGGCCGGTGTTCCATTGCAATCCCATGCAAGAATCTGTCCAGCGGATCCGGACGCGGGCACCGTCCCTACGCTACTCATTGGTGCTGCCGATATACAATGAGGAGGAGGTGTTGCCCCGGCTGGTCGAGCGGATCAGCGCACTGACCGCAAAACTGGACGGAGACACCGAAGTCATCTTCGTCGACGACGGAAGCAGCGATCGAAGCGTGAGCTATTTGCGCGGCATGGTCGCCGCCGAACCGAGCTTCCGCCTGATCGAGCTCTCCCGCAACTTCGGCCACCAGATCGCCATCAGCGCCGGCATGGAAGCGGCCTCCGGCGAGGCCGTCATCGTCATGGACGCTGACCTGCAGGATCCGCCCGAGGTCGTTCTCGACCTGGTTGCGAAGTGGAAGGACGGCTTCGAAGTCGTCTACGCAAGGCGCGTCAGCCGCAAGGGCGAAACCTGGTTCAAGCGCTTTACCGCCAGCCTGTTCTATCGGCTACTGGAGAGGATGACACCGGTCGAGATCCCGCGCGATGTCGGCGACTTCCGCCTCGTCGGCCGGAAGGCGCTGGACACGTTCAAGCGCATGCCGGAGCACGACCGCTTCGTCAGGGGCATGTTCGGCTGGATGGGTTTCAAGCAGGCGGCGGTGCCGTTCGAGCGCCCGGCGCGGACGCTTGGTGAAACCAAATACCCGTTCTGGAAGATGATGCGGCTTGCCATCCATGGCATCATCGGCTTTTCGGAGCGGCCTCTGCAACTGGTGCTGTTGACCGGGTTGGCCATCTCCGCTCTCGCCCTGGCGTTCGGCGCATACGCCATCGCGGCCTGGATCCTCGAAACCGGCGTGATTGCCGGCTGGACATCGACGGTGGTGATCGTGTCGCTGCTAATCGGCATCAATCTTTTCATGACCGGCGTGATGGGCCTTTACGTCGGCAGCATCCATGCCGAGGTCAAACGGCGCCCGCTCTACGTTATCGAAAGGCTGAGTGGCTTCGACCGGCCGATGCGCGTCGCCTCCCGCGACAAGCGCGCTTCGTTTCGCAAGTCCAGGAACGGGGTCACGGCGGATGTCCGAACTCTTCGACAGCTATAGGTCCAGCTACAGTGAGGCAGTCGAGGGCTCGATCCGGTTCTCCGGGCTGCGCCATGATTTCTTCCTGCGTGCCAAGGCCGAGCTTCTGCGACGACTGGTCCTCGAGCAGGACCTCCGGCGGGGCGGCGCAGGCGTGCGCGCGCTCGATGTCGGTTGCGGCGTGGGCTCGCTTCATCCGCATCTCGCCGATGTCTTCGATCGACTCGACGGCTGCGACGTGTCGAAGGAGTCCCTCGCGCGTGCCAGCGCTGAGAACCCGCACGTCGCATACAGCGTGTGCACCACCTCACGCCTGCCTTACGCGGATGGCATGTTCGACCTGGCGTTCGCCAGTTGCGTCGTCCACCACGTGCCGCCTGCGTCGTGGCTGGGTTTCATCCGCGAGATGCGGCGCGTCGTTCGGCGAGGCGGACTTGGCTGCATCATCGAGCACAATCCCTACAACCCGCTGACCCGTATGGCGGTGTTGAGATGTCCGTTCGACAAGGACGCCGTCCTGCTCCGCGCTGGCAAGGCGGCATCGCTGCTTGAGCAGGCGGGCTTCCGCGACGCGCACTGCGAGCATTTTCTGCTCCTGCCGTCGGCCAAGCCGCTTGCCCGGAAACTGGAAAGCGCGCTCGCTTGGCTGCCGCTCGGAGCGCAGTATGCCTGTGTCGCCCGCGCCTGAGAATCGTCCCGTCGCCGGCGCGAAGCTCCTGGGGCGCTTCGCTTCAGTCGGCCTTGTCGCCACAATCCTCTATGCCGTCCTGACTACAATCTTTGCCCAATCGAACTGGCTCGGCCTCGCGCCCGTCGAAGCCTCGCTCGCCGCTTACGCGGCCGCCGCCCTGTTTTCCTATCTGGCGCACAAATCCTTCACCTTCATGTCGGCCGGCTCGCACCGGTCGCAGGCGCCGCGTTTCGTGTTGCTGACCATTGCCGGCCTCGCTATGGCTTACGCGGCACCGTACCTGCTGACGGTGACATTCGGCCTGCCGCTTGCCGTTCCCGTTCTCCTCACTTCCTTGGCCATACCAGCGCTTAACCTTCTTGTGCTCGATCGCTGGGTCTTTGCAGAGCGCCGCCTGCGCGATGACGGGCCGTCCTGAGGATCAAAGCGTGTCCAGCCGGAAAGATCTCAGCTTGATGGCGCGGTTGTAGATGTTGCTCGCATCGGCGCTTTGCGGAATGCCGTCGGGATACTCGATGGCCATGTCCAGTGTCGCCTTGCCAGCCAGCACGGCGTGCGGAATGACGAAGGACACAGTTGTCGCCACATCGCCCGACAGCGTCCCCCGATACACCTCGGTCCCATTGGCCGACACGACGATCCTCTGCCAGGTCTGCGGCGGGCGAATAACGGCGGCCATTTCCAGCGTTGCCCGAAGCCCGTCGCGGAGCGGCGGCAGGGTAAGGCGCAGGCGAGAGCTCTCGCCCAGCGAATGGGTGCCGTCCGCTACTGGCCCCGACCAGCCGCAGACCATCATGGTGGTTGCTTCCCGGGCGCCGTCGGAGCGGAACGATACGGTCCGGCCTGGCGTGTAGCGCCCCACGGCGTCCCGGTTGAGGCATGTGGTGGTCTTGTCGATGTAATAGGCGCGGTAATCGTCGCTGACATTCGGGCTGAGGGCAAGCGCCAGGATGGCGATCTCGGCTGCCGCAAGTGCGCCCGCCAGCGCGTAGCCGGCACCCAGGATTACCGGCCTGGTCGATTCCGTCAGCTCAGACCAGCGCAAGATAGCCTCCAAGCCAGGCCACGGTCATGAAGTAGCAGGTGAAGAGGAAGACAATCAGCGCAGCGACCAATGTCGCCTTCGAGCCCGACAACAGCACCGCCGTCAGCATCGTCAGCGGCGCGAGGCCGACGACATAGCGGACCATCGAAGCCAGATTCGAGGTCAAAGGCAGGATGATGGCCATGGCGCAGAACAGGGCCGCGCCAATTTGCCTGCGCGCCGCGAGCACCGCCGCCAGCGCCAGTCCCACGATTGCCGTCGACGCGCTCCATTGCGGCGCACTGGGCCACCAACCGGCCCCGGGGTGATAGGACAGCCCCGCCCAGAGGAACAGCAGCGGGTTGCCGGCCACGCGCCCGAACGCGCGCTGGACATGCACGAAGGCAAAGCCGTCCCCGACCGTGACGTAAAGGTAGAGCATGTAGGCGAACAGGCCGGCGGGCGAGATGAGTATGGCGATGATGAGATCCGGCCGGCCGAGCAGCCAGCGTGGGAGGCCGATGGCCGACTCGCCCTTGGCGCGATGCTCCTCAAACATGCGAATGACGATCGCGAACACGGCCAGCACGCCGACGACCCGCGTTGCCGAGAGCAGCGCGCAAGACAACCCCGCGGCGAGATGGTTCGAGCGTTTGAGCGCCAGGAAGAGGCAGGACGTCAAAAGCACGAAGAGCGGCTCGGTGAGGAAGGTGGCAAAATAGAACGAGAACGGGCCGCTCAGCAGGAAGGCGCAATAAAGCACATAGGCCCGCATGTTCCTGTCCATGAGCGGCCATGCCACCAGGCACGAGACATAGCCGCACGCCAGCGATGCCGCCGTCGCAATCGCGATCGTGGAGAAGGGCAGAATCGTGCGGACCGCCGCCACCAGCATCGGATAAAGCGGAAAGAACCCCCAGCGCCCGACATTGCTGCGGCCAGGAATGGGAAAACGCTCATAGCCCTGTTCGGAAATGCCGACATACCAGGAGCAATCCCATTTGCAGAAGGCGCGGGCATAGGCCGCTAGGCTCGGATCCGGCGACACCGATGCGAATGCGGCGTAGCGGATGACAAGACCGCTCAACAAAAACAGCAGCGGCACTGCCGCCACCGCGATCACCGTGAGGCGAATGCCGCTCTTCGCACGCGCCACATCAACTGCCAAATCCGCCTCCAACCGCCCGGATGGCATCCGCGTCGTGCCGGCATCCCTCGCCAACACGCCTCTCGGTCCAACGCTGCATACCTAAAGGGGCGGTGGGATTTTTAGTTCCGCTGCACGATATCCCGGCCGTCATGCATCCGGTGGACAATCTGCCGGTAGCGGCGCGCCGGCGATAGGCCATGGAAACAGTCCGAACATGTATATGGCGTGTGGCACAACCAGCGCCCACCATTCACGATCCGAACGCGCTGCGTAGCGGCCATCGCGTCCAGCACTGCCGCGTACTTAGCCGACGCCGAGGTTTGACTTCCGTCGCAACCGAACGCGTTGTGATCACCGTCGCTTCGACAAGCTTTCGCGGCTCCGAGTTTTATTGCTGCGCAACGGGATGCTCGGAATCCTCGAATCCAAGCAGGCCCGCCTCGCCCTGGATGACGCCGTCGCGACCACACTCGGTGTAGAGCGGCGCGCGGCGCGTCAGCTGACGGTGAAAGGACCGCGCGACCGCCCCCCGTCGCAAGCATTGGTTGCAAAGCCTTTTTCAGGTGTTTCCGCTCTACCTTCATCCAGATTCGGTAGATGCTGGCGACAACATTCTTCAAATAGTTGAAAAGAGCAGGGACAAAGGTCCCACACTCGGTTGGACCATTTTTGCTTCACAATTTTTCCAAAAAAGCAACAGTACGAGTTTAAGTTTCCACAAATAAGAGTAAACTTTTCGTGCTCATGTTCTGAGCGGGAGGCGTTACAGGCAGTCAATAGCCTGTTGAAGAGGGGCGGGTTGAGTATGCCCTTATCATCGATCCTTGGTGCCCGCTGTTGGTGGGTTACCGATGCGCATAGGACGCATCCGCCCAGAATTGCCTGACGGGGCAAGGAGCGGGGAAGCGGCGGTCCCCTCAACACCCTCTACCCCGGGTTAAGCCGATAACTCCAGTTTCGTTCAACGATGACGCGCGGCACCGGCTCCGCTGGTGGATGCGCGCCCATGCGGCCGGCTGCCAGCGTTGGGGCTGATTTCGCGCCTGTCGCATTGAAGCCAGGGAGAGTTTCAATGGCACTCGACATCACTGCTCAAGACATCATCATCGACGAGACCACGGGTCTTCAGGGTGACGACATTAATCCCATCGGCAACAATGACCCCACTTTGGCCTATCTCCTAAGTCGCGACAGTTCGGGCGGACTGACCTCACCGGAGGTCGCCTTCCAATCCAACTTCGTGGTAGCCACGGCGAACGCAGGGGAAACCATCACCTCGGTCGTTCTTACCCAGAATTCCTCAGGAACGCCGTTTTCCACCACCGTTGGCGTCAACAGCGGCATTAGAACGGTGAATGGCAACTATGTTTGGCTGTTCCAGGACCCGACGCATTCAAACGTCGTGATCGGCGTCATCGGCACTTCCAGTGCGGCCACTATGCCCGCCGCGACCGGGGATCTCGCCTTCTCGTTTGGACTGGTCAGCACCAGCGCAACAAACGCAGATTTGTACCTAGTCCAGTATGTGCCGTTGCTCCATCCGGACGCGAACGACCCGAACGACCAGATCGATCTGCTCAACAAGGTGTACGCATCGGTCACCGGCACCACCGTGCTCAATTTCAGCCAGCTCGGCGACGCCCCTCCCGGACACAACAATTGGTATATCCTCGACGCCGACACGGCGAGCACACAGAAAATTCTGGTCACGGCTCACGACGGCACTACGCAGGCTGAAGTCAATGTCAGCACGCAAGGTCTGGGTGTCTCTTCACAGGACGTGCGCTTCGGCCGTGAACTTCAGATCGACCTGATCAGTGGCGGCACCCAAAGTGCAGGCAAGAACTTTACCAACTCGCCGCTGGCTCCCAACTACACAGGCCACATCGAGAACGTCTCCGGCGCCGGTTTCTCGATTTCGCAGTCCACGCCTACTAACACAGTAGCTGACATCGAGGTCCACGCCTACAACAACGACGACAACGCAAAAGGCGCCGCGTTGCCGGGTGACGACAACGATACCGAGATCAATATCACCGGAGTAACGTTCAAGTTGAACGGCATCGCCACGACGGCCTCTGCCCTTGGCATCACAGTTGATCTCAACGGCACCGGAATGATCCTCCACAACGTCGGCGAAGGCGTTACGGTTGATTTTACTACGGAGGGCGGCTCGGGCGGAACTTTTGACCGATTCACCATCAAGAATATCGACGGTGAGAAAGATTATTTCGACGTCAAAGAGGTGCATTTCGCTGGGAACGTTGCTAATGCCCACAACGAACAAGTCGGCTCCTTCATCAACTTCAACGACGACGGTCCAAGTATTTCAACGACAGGCACCGAACCGACACTGACTGTCGACGAGACGGTTCTTGGCACCAACGACACCAAGAGCTTCGCGGCGAACTTCAGCTCGGCCTTCGGTGCTGACG
>NZ_RZSV01000158.1:0-9605 GCF_004023205.1 Mesorhizobium sp. M1A.F.Ca.IN.020.03.2.1
TGCTGGCACGCTTCGGCATCGACGAGACTGAAATTGAAGCCCTTGTCAGGTCCGGCCTGTTTGGCCGATAGCCGGAGAGTAGAAATCAACTTATCGCGGTGAGCGCTGTGACCGAGACCAGGAAGGATGTCATCCGCGAGACCGACACCGAGGCCGTCAGGCTGGCGAAGACTCTGGTCCGCTCGGCCCGCTTCGGCGCGCTTGCGGCGATCGAGCCCGGCACCGGGGCGCCGCTGGCAAGCCGGGTCGGCGTGGCGACCGACATCGACGGCGCGCCGCTGATCCTGGTCTCGATGCTGTCGGCGCATACCGGCGCGCTTCTCGCCGACCCGCGCTGCTCGCTGCTCGTCGGCGAACCCGGCAAGGGCGATCCGCTCGCGCATCCCCGCATCTCGCTTGTATGCCAGGCGCTGCGGTTGGAGCGCGGATCGGCGGGTCACGCCCGCGCCGAACGGCGCTATCTCAACCGCAATCCGAAGGCGAAACTCTATGCCGGGCTCGGCGACTTCTCGATATTCCGGCTCGAGCCTGAACGCGCCAGTCTCAATGGCGGCTTCGGCAAAGCCTATCTTCTGGATCGCGCCGACCTGATCGCCGGCGGCCCGATCGTCGAGGAGCTGGCGGCCAGCGAACAGTCGGCCCTGGACCACATGAATGCCGACCATCGCGATGCGCTTTGCATTTATGCGCGCCATTTCGGCCGGGCCGAAGGCGATGGCTGGATCGCTACGGGTTTCGATGCGGACGGCATGGATCTGGCTTCTCCGGATGCCACCTGCAGGGTCTTCTTCCCTCGGCCTCTCGGCACTGCCGGCGAGTTGCGGTCCGTGCTGGTCGAGATGGCCAGGGCCGGGCGCGCCGCAGGCCGGGCACAGTAGCGAAAGTTAATCGTCCCGGATCGAAAGCAACTCTTGAGATTTAGGTAAAATGATCTACCTTTTGTTGCAGCGCCGATTCAGCGGCGCTCCCTGACCTGAATATCGTGGAAATCAGCCGCCATTGCCCCCATGGCAGCTGGATGAGCCAGAAAACATGGGGGATCCATGATCTCAAGCAAGCTAGTCGCCAACGCAGAATCGGCTGCCGCGTTTCTGACGCTCATGGGCAATGAAAAGCGGCTGCTGATCGTCAGCTATCTGATCGAGGGCGAAATGTCCGTCGGCGCCATCGCCGAGAAAGTCCAGTTGAGCCAGTCCGCTCTGTCGCAGCATTTGGCCAAGCTGAGAGCGCTTGATATCGTCGAGACGCGTCGCGATCGCCAGATGATCTATTATTCCTGCAACTCCGACGCGGTGCGCGAGCTGCTTCGCACGCTGGAAGGCATTTTCGGCGACGGCGACCTGTCTCAGATGGCCTACAGGATGCGCCGCGCCGGGACTTGACCCGGGCTCTGCAAAGCCCCTTACCTTGCTGACGATCGTTCGCCGGCGAGATTTCTATGAACCTCATCCCTGTCGACGACCCGCGGGATCCGCGTGTCGCCGCCTATCTCGATATCCGCGAGCGCGATCTCGTCGGCCGACATGGGCGCTTCGTCGCCGAAGGCAAGGTGGTGCTGGATCTTCTGCTGTCGGCCGGACGCTTCGCGGCGGAATCGGCCCTCATTCTGGAGAACAGGCGGGCGGGCCTCGAAGGTGTCTTGCGGAAGGCGCCAGCCGACCTCCCGATCTATGTCGTAAACGGCGACGTCATGGACCGGATCGCCGGCTTCCACATGCATCGCGGCGTATTGGCGATTGGCGTTCGGGGCTCTCCTCAACCGGCCGAGGTGCTGCTCGAAACCTGGCCGGCAAGCGCGTTGGTCGTGGTTCTGGTCGGCATATCCAATCATGACAATATGGGCTCGATCTTCCGCAACGCCGCAGCCTTTGGCGCGGACGCCGTGCTTCTCGATCCCACCTGCTGTGATCCGCTTTACCGCAAGGCGATCCGCGTTTCGGTCGGCGCGGCGCTGAAGGTGCCCTTCGGCTCCTTCGACAATGCGATGAGCTTGACCGCAACGCTTGACCGGATGGGTTTCGCCCAGTTCGCGCTCTCGCCGCGCGGCGAAACGGACATCCGCGCTGCGGAAAGAACGTCTCGGCTGGCCCTCTTTCTCGGCACGGAAGGCGAAGGCCTGCCCGAGACCCTGCTCAGTCGCCTGCGGACCGTACGGATCGGCATGGCGGAGGGATTCGACAGCCTGAACGTTGCAGCCGCATCGGCCATCGCCCTGCATCACTTCTCGAAACGATAGCGGCGCAGGACCAAGACGCTCCGCTCGCCACGGCATTCGGATCAGTTGCTTGCGTTGGCCTTCTGCAAGGCCCTGACACGGTCCGCGAGGCTGATGCCGCGCTCGCCGATATCTTGCCGCTCGTCGCGAGGTGTCGCCAAGGCCTTGGCGATCGGCGAATCCGGCCCTTCCAGCTTCATCGTCAGGTTGACGACCTCGGCTGCCAGTTCGTTCATTTGTTCGCGAAGCGCCGCACCGGCGCGCGGCGCGTCGCCTGCCTGTTCGGGCTGTGCCGTTTCGAGCACGGCAAGATCGGTCTTGAGCCGCTTGTTCTCCCGCGCAAGCGCCGTCAGCCGCGCCTCTAGCCGCTCGCGATCGCCTTCGAGCTTGGCGATGGCATTGTCGATCCCTTGGACTTCGTCGGCCTTATGCGTTCCGCCATTTACCGCATGATCTTTGCTTGGGCGTTCGCGCATCCGCGCAAGCTCCTTTTCGCGCCTGTCCAGCTTTTCCTCGCGGTCGGCAAGGGTTGCAAGCAGCCGTTCGACCTTCTTGTCCAGCTCGGCCGTCCGCTTCTTCTCCGCCTTGAGCGCGTCCCTGGCGGCTTTGCTTTCCGCTGCCAGTTCCTGATTGCGCCGGTCCGCTTCCTTGCGCTGGCTGCGCAGCACCGCAATGTCATTGGCAAGCTTGTCCAGTTCCGATTCGCGGGCGACGAGCTCGATCTGGCGGTTTGAGGAAGAAAAGCTGGCTTCGTCATACATCTGCTCGAGCTTTTGCAGCTCCAGCGCGCGCTTCTCCAGCGAGCGCTCCGCCTGCGCCAGCTTTTCCGTAAGCTTGTGCAACTCTTCCTCGCGCAGCCTGAGCTCCGCGTTCTTGGCCTGCAGATCGGAAAGCGCCTGAGTCTTGTCCTTCTTCTCGACCGCCAGTCCCTTCAGGGCCTCCTGGGCGCGGCCGATCTCGACCAGTTGCTCGGCCACCTTTTCCTTCAGATTTTTGATGTTCATCTCGAGTCGGCGCGTGTTCATGGCGAACTCGGCGCGGATACGGTCCTTCTCGGCCAGCATCTCGGCAGGCGTCAGCGGCATCGAGGCCTCAAGGCGCCGGCGTGTCAACACGACGGCCCGCCGCCAGACGGCCGGCGCGATCAGCGACACCAGAAAGGCCGCGCAGAGGAAGCCGAGTGCGAAGAACAGGATCGACTGGACCAAGGTGGACTATCCGTATGCGAGGCGGCAACCCGCCATGCCGACTGTGCCACCTTGGCATGGCGGAAATCCAGCGCCGCGGCAAGAGCACGCCGCGGCACGATCAGTCTTATCCGAGCGGCTGTGGCAATCCTGTCCGGTCAGAACGGATTCCACGTCGCCCGCTCGGTCAGCTTCAGATAGCCGAGATTGACGCCGAGCCGGGCACCGACCCCGGTGCGGATCGGAACGAGCAGCACTCTGTTGCTTTGCAGCACGTTGAAGCCGACGCCCGCCACGACATAAGCCGATCCGGCGACGCCGCCGAAGCGGTTGTAGAGGCTGCTGATATCGTCGAGATTGTAGACCAGCATCATCACGCGCGAGCCTTCGCCGCCGAAATCCCAGCCGAGCGATGGGCCTTGCCAGAACACCTTATGGTCGCCGGCGTTCTTGGTGTACAGCGTGCCCTCGCCATAGGTCAGGCCGCCGATCAGCGCGCCGGATCCCTCCTCGCCGAGCAGATAACCGTTTGGCAGGCCGTAGGACGCGAACACCTTTTCGACCACGGTGGCGAGGCCTCCCGACGTCGCGCCGAAGAACTTGTGGCCGGAATCGACAATCTCTTGCGCGGTGTATTCCTGGGCCCGCGACGCCGAGGTTGAGAGGATGAGAGCACCCGAGAGGGCGATCGTCATGGTGAGGACGCGGACGAACATCCGGTCAAAGAATCGGGAAAACATGCTTCCAATCTCCGTCAGGGAGCACTTTCGCCGACGCCTCGTATCCCTACGGCTCTTGGCGGCCGTTTCGAGATGACTGTTACGGGCAAACTATGCCGTAATCCTTTTTCAACCATTAAGCTGGCGCAGGAAGATGGCGGTTCGAGGGCTGAAGAGCCTGACACGATCTCTATCAGCCTCAATTTCGCGGCATCACGCACCATTTTCGCTGTCCGCAGCTGTGGATTTGTTGATGCATGGACGGGCGCTGTGTATTCAGAAGGCCTTGGAAAAGAGCGTGATTCGCGTAGCGGGCGCGACAACGTTCGGCCATGACATGTGAACCAGCAGGGATTTCTCCGATGGCCGAGCTCTTCACCCTCTCCGCCCCCGATCTGGCTGCGCTTTTGTGCAGCCGCGTATGCCACGACATCATTTCGCCGGTCGGCGCCATAAACAACGGCCTCGAACTGCTCGATGAAGGCGGCGCCGACGAAGACGCCATGAAGCTGATTCGCCAGAGCGCCAGGAACGCCTCGGCGCGGCTGCAGTTTGCCCGCATCGCCTTCGGCGCCGCGGGCTCCGCCGGCATGATGATCGATACCGGCGACGCCGAGGCCGTGGCCATTGCCTTCCTGAAGAACGAGAAGCCGGAACTTGTCTGGAACGGCGCCCGCGCGCTGCTGCCCAAGAACAAGGTCAAGCTTCTGCTCAATCTCATTCTTGTCGCCAATGCCGCCATACCGCGTGGCGGCAGGCTGGTTGTCACGTTGGAGAACCTCGAGACCGAACCGCGTTTCTCGCTGTCGGCGAGCGGCCCCATGCTGCGGGTGCCGCCGAAATTCCTCGAGCTGCATTCGGGCCACAAGCCCGAGGAGCCGATCGACGCCCACTCGGTCCAGCCTTATTACACGCTGCTTCTGGCGCGCGAGGCGAACATGACGATCTCGATCCATGCGACGGCCGATGAGATCGTGTTGTCGGCGGCCTGAGGCGACAGCCAAGAACAGGTCAAGTATCCATTGTCACTGATCTTGCAGCTGGCAGTGCGATCGAAGCATTGCCTGCCGCCTGGCACTGCAATGCATCGCAGGCCAAAACCGCGCAAAGCGGTTCTTTGGAAAAACTTTACCTAACCGCTTTTCGGCTTCTTTACCAGATTGTTCTAGGGTGCCTCACGGTTACCGGATTGCCGGTTCGGCAGATGGCAAAGAGGACCCGGAAATGAAACGCTGCCTGTTCGTGGACGACTCGAGCGTCATCAGGAAGGTCGCGAAGCGTATCCTTGGCGGCTCGGACATCGTGGTCTTCGAGGCGGCCAGCGGGCTTGATGCGATCGAGATCTGCTCCGGCGACATGCCCGATGTCATTGTTGTCGACGGCGGCCTGCCGGATATGCAGGCGGTCGACCTCATTCGCCGCATCCGTGCCATCGAAAACCCCGTCAAGCCGCAGATCCTGGTCTCGCTCGTCGAAGTCGATGTCGGCTCGATCATGCGAGCGAAACGTGCCGGCGCCCAGGGTTACCTGCTGAAGCCCTTCAACCGCGCGCAGTTGCTCGAGAGCTTCCGCTGAAAATCGCGGCCTGAGCTTTTCGACACCCCAAACAAAAACCCGGCCTGAGCCGGGTTTTTTGTTTGAATTGGCAGAGGATCAGGCGCTGACGCGGATGTCTTCCGGCTCACGCAGCACATAGCCGCGGCCCCACACCGTCTCGATGTAATTCTGGCCGCCGGACGCTGCGTCGAGCTTCTTGCGCAGCTTGCAGATGAAGACGTCGATGATCTTCAGTTCCGGCTCGTCCATGCCGCCATAGAGGTGGTTGAGGAACATTTCCTTGGTAAGGGTCGTGCCCTTGCGCAGCGAGAGCAGCTCAAGCATCTGATATTCCTTGCCGGTCAGGTGCACGCGCTGGCCGCCCACCTCGACCGTCTTGGCGTCGAGATTGACCACCAGGTCGCCGGTGGTGATGACCGACTGGGCGTGGCCCTTGGAGCGGCGCACGATGGCGTGGATGCGCGCCACCAGCTCGTCCTTGTGGAAAGGCTTGGTCATATAGTCGTCGGCGCCGAAGCCGAGGCCGCGCACCTTATCCTCGATTCCGGCCATGCCGGAGAGGATCAGGATCGGAGTCTTGACCTTGGAGAGGCGAAGCGTGCGCAGCACCTCATAGCCCGACATGTCGGGAAGGTTAAGATCGAGGAGGATGATGTCGTAATCGTAAAGCTTGCCGAGATCGACCCCTTCTTCGCCGAGGTCGGTCGTATAGACGTTGAAGCTTTCCGATTTCAGCATCAACTCGATGCTCTGTGCGGTTGCACTGTCGTCTTCAATCAGCAGAACACGCATTTCATTCCCCTTTTCTGCCGCCGGGCCGCGTCACGACCCGTCCCGAACCCGGAGCAGTGATTGCCTGAACAGAAGGTGCCACCGACTGGTTAACAAATCCTAATTTCGTGTCGGTCACGATATCAGATTTTTTAACCCGTTTCTACACCCACTTGAATCTAATAACGAATCGTAGACCCAAATCGCTCATGTACCACATTAATAAGCAAGCCTAAGTGACTCCAGAGACTCGCAGGCCGCGCTTCCTGCCGCTGTCCGGAATTTTTACCCGGCCTTAAGTCCTCGCCCGTATGATTAACAATGCCCGTAAACGAATGGTTACCGCCGGCAAAAATCTTTAGGGCTTTGTTTCCCATAGAGCGGGGAAAGCCGGTGGAAACGGGCGACGCGTAGGCCTCTCGAGGTCGATGGGACGATATGCAGGTGTGCGTTTTGCGGAGTACCGAGTCATGAAGTCACGTGAAAACCTCGTTCGGCTGAAGCAGTTTCAGGTGAATGAGAAGCGGCGCCAGCTGTTGCAGCTGGACATGATGATCGCCGAATTCGAACGCATGGCCGTCGAGTTGGAGGCGCAAATCGTCGCCGAAGAGAAAAAAGCCGGCATCACCGACATCAACCATTTTGCCTATCCGACCTTCGCCAAGGCGGCACGCCTGCGCCGCGACAACCTCAGGAACTCGCAGAACGATCTTGCCCAGCAGCGAACCATGGCCGAATCATTACTCGGCGAAGCTGAAGCGGAGCTTTCCAAGGCGGAGATGCTGGAATCGCGCGACAGCAAGATCCGCGACACGGAAGTGGGCGGCCGCAGCGCCATGATCGGCTGACCGCCAAACGCAATTGATGCCTCGGAGGACTGCCGGCATCGTGGTGTCGAACCACGAGCCGAAAAAGCCCGGCCTCCGGCTTAGGGCAGCATCGCCGTCTCATCATCCTGATGGTCCGCCGACGCCCGCGCACGGGCATCCTTGATGTCGGGCGCATGCTCTTCCGCCCAGGACCTGATCTGGCTGAGCAGTCCCGCAAGGTTCTGGCCGAGCTCCGTCAATTCATACTCGACCCTCGGCGGTATGACCGGGTAGACCTCGCGCCGGACGAGCCCGTCGCGCTCCAGCACGCGCAGCGTCTGCGTCAGCATTTTCGGCGTGATGCCTTCCAGCTTGCGGGCGAGCTCGCCATTGCGCAGGCGGCCGCGCCGCAACGCGCAAACCGTCAGATAGACCCATTTGCTGGCCAGCATTTCGAGCACCGTATGCGACGGGCATGTGCGCCGGAATGCATCGTAGCCAAAGGAACCGCTGTCTTCACTATCCATGAGGTATCTATATATCCGAAAGGTGCATACTAGACAAGAGATTGTTACTATCCAAACGATAGCGGCAGAAATCAAGCAGGAGACCATCCAATGCGTGCCGTTACCCAGAATACCGTTGGCGAACCCGACGTCCTCTTCGTGGCCGAACAACCGGCCCCCTCGCCCAAGGCCAGCGAGGTTCTGGTCCGCGTCAAGGCCGCGGGCATCAACCCGGTCGATGGCGCGGTGCGCGCCGGCTACTTCCCTCTCATCGGCGAACCACCTTTCATTCTCGGCTGGGATATCTCGGGCACCGTCGAGGCGCTGGGCACCGGCGTGACCGCCTTCAAGGTCGGCGATGCGGTGTTCGGCATGCCGCGCTTCCCCAAGCAGGCCGCCGCCTATGCCGAGTTCGTCGCCACGCCGGTGGACGAGATCGCAGCCAAGCCTGCCGCCATCGACCATGCCCAAGCCGCGGCGCTGCCGCTGGCCGGGCTGACCGCCTGGCAGGGTCTCGTCCGCCACGGCGGCCTGCAATCCGGCCAGCGCGTCCTGATCCACGCCGGCGCCGGCGGCGTCGGCCATCTCGCTGTGCAGATAGCCAAGGCGCGCGGCGCCTGGGTCATCGCCACTGCGAGCCCGGACAAGCTTGAATACGTCCGCTCGATCGGCGCCGATGAGGTCGTCGACTACACCAACGGAGATTTCACCGAACGGGTCCGCGATATCGATCTGGTGCTGGACGCCATGGGCGGCGACCATGCCGACCGGTCACTGAAAGTGCTGCGCGAAGGCGGCGTGCTGGTGTCGCTGCTCAACGTCCACGATGCGACAAGGGCCAAGGCCGGGGAGCGCAACATCCGCGTCGAGCGCATGTCGGTGGTGCCGGATCGCGAGGGGCTGGTGGAACTCGCCAGGCTAGTCGATGCCAGGAAGCTCGCCGTGCACGTGGCGAAGGCTTTTCCGCTGAACCAGGCGGGTGCCGCCCATGCCTTCCTCGCCACCCGACCGATCGGCAAGGTTGTGCTGACGGTTTGATCAGCGCAGATCCCGGAAGCAAAAGGGCGCGGAGTTCCGCGCCCTTCTTTGGTTTCCGGCAGTCGGAGCCTAGTGCCGGTACTGCTGGATCCGCGTCGTGCGCAGCCCGGCAAGGCCATATTCGTCGATCGATGCCTGCCAGGAGAGAAACTCCTCGGTGGTCAGCTTGTAGCGCTGGCAGGCCTCTTCCAGGCTGAGTAGTCCGCCGCGGACCGCCGCGACGACTTCCGCCTTGCGCCGGATAACCCAGCGCCGTGTATTCGTCGGCGGTAGATCGGCTATCGTGAGAGGGCTGCCGTCGGGCCCGATAACATATTTGACTCTAGGTCTAACCAGATCGGTCATCGTACTCTCTACTAAAACTCAAAGACCCAATCCCCGCCACCGTACCGCCACAGCTTTAAAAATTGCCTAAGCGAAGCCTAATGACTAGGTAAGGATCGTGAACGTCGCGTTAGGTTTTCGTTCGGCATTTGAGATAATCGGGGTCCGGCCCTGATTTTGCCCGATAAAATCGCTTGAGGAGCCAAGCTGGCGCCGCCGGGATGCTTGACCTATATTCCGGCCATTGGCAGCCAGCGCCACGCAGATTGAAAGAACCATGAACAGCCTCGATCTTCCCCGACGCCCAGAAGACACCCGCGTCGTCGTCGCGATGTCGGGCGGCGTCGATTCATCGGTCGTTGCCGGCATCCTGAAGCGCGAAGGCTATGATGTTGTCGGCGTCACCCTGCAGCTTTACGACCACGGCGCGGCAACGCACCGGGCCGGTTCCTGCTGCGCCGGCCAGGACATCGACGACG
>NZ_RZSV01000158.1:9615-13796 GCF_004023205.1 Mesorhizobium sp. M1A.F.Ca.IN.020.03.2.1
CGGCGCCCGCCGGGTTTCCGAGACGCTCGGGATCCCGCATTACGTGCTCGACTATGAAGAGCGCTTCCGCAAGGCCGTCATCGATCCCTTCGCCGAGAGCTACGTCGCCGGGGAGACGCCCATCCCCTGCGTGTCCTGCAACCAAACGGTCAAGTTCGCGGACCTTTTGGCCACCGCCCAGGATCTCGGCGCCGATGCTTTGGCCACGGGCCATTACATCCGCTCGCGCGCCAATGGCGCGCATCGCGCGCTCTACAGGCCGGTCGATGCAGACCGCGACCAGAGCTATTTCCTATTCGCCACGACCCAGGCGCAGATCGACTATCTGCGCTTCCCGCTCGGCGGACTTCCCAAGCCGCAGGTGCGGGCGATCGCCGAGGAGATGGGGCTGACGGTCGCCGCCAAGCAGGACAGCCAGGACATCTGCTTCGTGCCGCAGGGCAAGTACTCCGACATTATCGCCAAGCTGAAGCCGGCGGCCGCCAATCCAGGCGATATTGTCCATATCGACGGTCGCGTGCTCGGGCGTCACGAAGGCATCTTGCGCTACACGATCGGCCAGCGCCGCGGCATCGGCATCGCTTCGGGCGAGCCGCTCTACGTCGTCCATCTCGACGCCGACCGCGCCCGCGTCATTGTCGGCCCGCGCGAGGCGCTGGAGACGCACAGGATCTACCTGCGCGCCATGAACTGGCTCGGCGACGGCCCGCTCTCCGACGTTCCGGCCGGCGGGATCGAGCTTTTCGCAAAAGTCCGTTCGACCCGGCCGCCGCGCCCGGCCGTGCTGCATCACCGCGACGGCGTCACCTCGGTCGAGCTGGTCGACGGCGAATCCGGCATCGCGCCCGGACAGGCCTGCGTGCTCTATTCCGATGACGGCGATGAGGCGCGAGTCTATGGCGGCGGCTTTATCGAGCGCTCCGAGCGCGGCGCCGAGGCCGAGGCGATGCTATCCAGGCTTGCGCAGCAGCCCGCGCACGTCCCCGCCGAGTAACCCACGCCTTCAATCGGGCGCTTTGCCTCAGGATTCCCTTTTGTGGACGCGCCTTAAGCGGGCGACCCGCTATGCGCCACCGTCCCAGCCGTCAGGATGCGCAGCACCCGGATCGCTTCCTCGCCGTCGGTGCGGGGTTCGGCGCGCGTCTCGATGCACTGCATGAAGTGGGCGAGCTCGCGCGTCAGCGGCATGCCTTCGCCGACCGTAACGTAGGAAGGCTCGTTGGCGGTGAACGCCCACTGGCCGCTGTCCTGCCAGACAGCGTGCCTGTAGACGGCAAGCTTGCGCTCCCACGGCTCGACATCGTCGAACACCGCCATCGCCTTGGTTCCGACCACGGTCAGCCGGCGCTCGCGATAGGGATTGAGACGAGAAGCGAACAGATGGCTGCGCACGCCGTTCGGAAAGCGCATGTGCAGATGCGCGAAGTCGCTGAGGTTGTCGAGCAGTGCCGCGCCCTCGCCCCTGACCTCGATCGGCTCGGTGCCGGTGATGGCGAGGATCATCGAGAGGTCATGCGGCGCAAGGTCCCAGAGCGCGTCGTTCTCGGTGTGAAACTTGCCGAGGCCGAGCCGGTGCGAGTGGATGTAGCGCACCTCGCCGAGCTCGCCATTGTCGATCAACGCCTTCAGCGTCTCGAAGGCGGGGTGGAAGCGCAGCACGTGGCCCACCATGAAGACGCGGCCATTGTTCCTGGCCGCCTGCACCGAACGCTCGGCGTCCGCGACCGTCAGCGCGATCGGCTTTTCCACCAGCACGTCCTTGCCGCCCTCGATGGCGCGCAGCGCCATGTCGGCATGGAATTGCGGCGGCAGCGCCATGACAATGGCGTCGACATCGGCGCGCTCGAACAACTCGTCCGGCCCGATCGCCAGGCAGTCCTGCTCGCTGGCAAAGCCTTCGGCGCGGGCACGGTTGACGTCGGAAACGGCATGGAGCACGCCAAGCGCCTTGAGGGTGCGGATGTGGTTGCTGCCCCAGTATCCGCAACCGAGGACGGCGATGCGCGGCTTCATTCGTTCAAACTCTAGAATTTCGTGGCCGAGACATAGCGACGTGCCCCGTCGAACTCAACCCCGATTGCATGCGCTTCAGCGTCTGCCCGGCAAGGCTTTTCCGGGATGAGATTATGCTGATGCGTGCGGCTTGACAGCTTTGCCCTGCCAACCTTATATCCGCGCGACCTTGGCGAACGCCTCGAATTGCCCACGACCGGTGTGGTTCTTCGAGCCTCTTCGCCGCTCCTGGCGGAGTAGCTCAGTTGGTTAGAGCACGGGAATCATAATCCTGGGGTCGGGGGTTCAAGTCCCTCCTCCGCTACCATCTCACACCTGTCCGACCCGAATACATCGTTCGTGACTTGCTCGGACCCGGTTCGGTGATTTGCCGGCAGGCGCGGCACCCAGCTCCTACTGCCCGGGCTTGTGGGAAAGCCGGTCCAGCGCGTCTCGAAGCGCAGTGGCGGCACCGCCACGCTCATCGGCGGACATCAGCCCCGGTTCAAGTTCCAGCCTGAAGTGCGGCAGCTCGGTTCGAACAACGCGACAGGCGCCCGCTAGATTGGCCTTGATGACGCGGTAGGTAGCGACCGGATAGGCGATGCCCTTGACCTGGACGTGCCCCATCTCCTCACAATCGATCGTGTCCTTCACTTGCGCAAACGTCTCGTAGGAAATGAGGATGGTCCCCGGAGCCGCCTCTTGTTCCAGGCGCGAGGCGAGATTCACGGCGCCGCCGATTATCGTGTAATCCATCCGGTCCTCGCTGCCGAAGTTACCGACGGTGCAGTAGTCGGTATGGATGCCGATGCGGCAGCGCAGCGGTGTTTCGATCCCCATGTCCCGCCAGACCTCCGTAAGCTCGCTGATCCGCTTTTGCATGGCAAGCGCCATCTGCACGCAAGCCAGCGCGTCCTGCTTGACGCCGCGCGTCTCAGGGTCGCCGAAAAACATCAGGATCGCGTCGCCGACGTACTTGTCGATCGTGGCACCATGATCCAACGCGATTTTCGACATTTCCGTCAGGTAGTGATTGAGGAGCTGGGTGAGATCCTCGGATTCCATCTTGTCGGTGGTCTCGGTAAAGCCGGCGATATCGGAGAAGCATATGGTCAGCTTCTTACGCTGGCTGGCGATTCTAACGTCTTGGCGGCCGGTGAATATCGAGCTGTACACTTGGGGCGCCAGATATTTCGCCAGCTTGCTGGAAAGCGCTTCCAGGGCAGCGGACTTCTCGGCGAGGTTCTCCTCCCTTTGCTTCAGCTCGGTGATGTCCGAATAGACGGCGACCGTGCCGCCGGCGCTGATCCGCCGCTCGTTTATCATGATCCATCGTCCGTCGCCCCGCCGCTGCACCCACGGTTCGCCGGGGTTACGGTGCCGCCATAGGCGCTCCGCGACCCACTCATCGACCCGACCCTCGGCATCCCTGATGTAGCCACGCTCCGCGGATCGGCGAATGATCTCCTCGAATGCCATGCCGGGGGTTAGCTCTGCCTCCAGACCGGCGTATAGCAGTTCGCGGTAGCGGCTGTTGCTAAGGACAAGCCAGTCCTCTTTGTCATAGAGAGCGAAACCTTCGGAAATGCTTTCGATGGCATCGACCAGCCGCTGACGCGCTTCTGCAACGTCGCGCAGGTTCTTTTCCTCGACCTCGACAGCGGTATCCCGGAAGAGGCTCAGCGCCTCGGCCATGCGCCCGATTTCGTCGCTGCCCGCCGCCGGCAGCGGCGCACGAAGGTCGCCGCCCGCGATCGCGAGCATGCCCTGACTCACCGCTCCCAGACGGGCGAGTAGGCTGCGGTCGACATAGAGCCAGACGACCAGAACCGAGCTCAACAGGCTGAGAAACGCAGAGCCGAGGACAACTCCGGTGCCGTAGCGCTGGACGAGCGCGGCTTCGCGACCGGAGGCAGCGATCTCGCGGTCCGCTGCGGCGACAAGACGGTCGACGGCTGCGGTCAGACTGCGCGACAGCCGATTGTTTTCAGCCAGAAGCTTTTCGCCCTGCGAGAGGACCGCAAGCTCCTCCTCCCGTGCCTTCGGGATGCTGCTCTCACCATCGGTGAGTACCTCGAACTCGTCCACCCGCTGCCGAAAACGGGTTTGCAGCTTTTCGTCGATCTCCGAGGAAGCCGTTTCCAGAGCGGCGAGGCGATCTGGCGTTGATCCTGTTTCCGCTGCAC
>NZ_RZSV01000159.1:0-13697 GCF_004023205.1 Mesorhizobium sp. M1A.F.Ca.IN.020.03.2.1
TCCGAATAGGTACCGCCGGTCAGACGCAGCTGCGTCGCCAGCGCATCGGTGAAGGAGAGCACGTCGACATCGGCCGAGATCAGCGAATTGTAGTCCATCACGCTGAGTGAGAGGTTGCCGCCCAGAAGCGCGCCGAGCAGCGCATTGAGGATGCCGCCATTGACGCTGGCGAGCCGCGATCCGACCGAGAATGCTGCTGCGGGCTGGGCGCTTGCGGTGGCTGTCGTGCCGATCACCGGCGGGGCCATCACCGAAGCGGCGAAATAGAGCGTGCCGAGCTTCTTCATCGACACCTGGACGGCATTATAGGGCAGCTTGCCCGCTTCGAAGCGGCTGCCGGCCGCGATGGAACTGACCCCCGAATAGCGTCCGGGCACGACCTCGACGACCGCCTTGCTGCCGGTCGGCTCGATTTTGGTGCCCTGCTGCTGCACGGCGACGGACGTGATTCCGTTGTCCCTCAGCGTCGTCAGCACGGCTTGCTGGGCTTTGTTGATGTTGGCGGCGGCGGTGATCGCGGCGAGGTCGACGATCGACTGCGCGGCGCGGCGTTCGTTATAAAGCGAGCCCTCATCGATCGCGAACGCGGTCAGCGTCAGCGCCACTGGCGTGCAGAGCGCGGTCATAACCGCGAAATTGGCGCGCCGGTCGGCGATCAGCCGTCGCGCAGCGTCCATCACTCTCCCCGCGGAGTAGCGCATCATATGCCTCCGACCCGGATCGTCGACTGGCGCTGGATCGTGGTGCCCGGCAACGGCAGCGTCCGGAACAGGCTCCAGATCGGCAGGTCGCGCGCGTCATAGCTGACTGAGACGATGAACTGGCTGCCGTCGACGGTACTGTCCTTGGCGTCGACCGTCAGCTTTTTCGGGTCGACAAAAGCATAGCCGGCGACGTCATGGCTGATGAAATCGGTGACCAGCGCCTGGCGCTCCGTCTGGTTGAGGCCGGCGATCGCCGTTCGCGCCGCGTCGGCGGCGATCTGCTGGACCGAATGGCTGGCGCCGAAATAGATTCCGTATGCAACCATTCCGAGCAATAGCAGGATGAAGATCGGCGCCAGCATGGCGAATTCGACCGCAGACGTGCCCGCGGCGTCAGCCCGGAAACGGAACCAAGGAGCAAGGAAATTTCGGTTCTTCAGCATGGGCCGGAGAATGCCAAAACCTGCTTGCAAAAACAGAAAACGGCTGGGACAACCGAAAGGTGCACACAGTTGAACGGGACGCCTAAGCTTTAGATATCGCTGTTTTAGCGAAACGCTGCTCACTCAACGTCAAGCAGCGGGCAGTTGAAATAAGATATTCCTCTGTCTAGTCTCCCGCCACCAGCCGCCGGAAGGGAACCGGGGCGCGCTCAAAAGGGACCCGTTGACGGTTCCGGGGCGTCAACACTCAAGGCGTGGTTGAGGGGCCGCGCCAACAAGGGAGAGACTTCATGCTCAAAAACCTGCTGAAGGCGACCGTGTTCGCCACCACGATGGCCTTGGCGACCGGTGCTTTCTACACGCCCGCCTTTGCCGAGACCGTCTACAATCGCGGATCCGCTGCCGAGGCGGAGACGGTCGATCCGCACAAGACGTCGACGGTCTACGAGGCCGATATTATACGCGACCTGTTCCAGGGCCTCGTCATGCATGACCCGAAGACGAACCTCATTCCGGGCGCCGCCGAAAGCTGGACGGTGTCCGACGACGGCACTGTCTACACCTTCAAGCTGCGCAAGGACGGCCTGTGGTCGGATGGCAGCCCGGTGACGGCGGACGACTTCGTCTACTCGTTCCATCGGCTGGAAGACCCGGCCACCGCTGCAGAATACGCCTCGATGCTCTATCCGGTGAAAGGCGCCGAGGACTTCAACACGAAGAAAGGCAAGGCTGAGGATATGGGCGTGAAGGCGATCGACGCCAACACTCTGCAAGTCACGCTGAAGGCTCCGACGCCCTACTTCCTGGAGATGCTGACCCACCAGGCGACCTATCCGGTCAACAAGGCTTCGATCGACAAGCTCGGCGCGGACTGGATCAAACCGGGCAAGCTGGTCTCCAACGGCGCCTATACGCTGGCGGAGTGGATTCCCAACGACCACATGAAACTGGTCAAGAACCCGAAGTTCTGGGACGCCGCGAGCGTCAAGCTCGACGTGGTCAACTACATCCCGACCGAGGATCGCTCGTCCGCGATGAAGCGCTTCGAGGCCGGCGAACTCGACAGCTATGGCGACCTGCCGACCGAACAGCTCGCCGATCTCAAAACCAAATTCGGTGACCAGATCCGTGTGGGGCCATATCTCGGCACCTATTATTATGCGGTCAAGACCGATAAGGCGCCTTGGGACAACGTCGAGCTGCGCAACGCCATCTCGATGGCGATCGATCGCGACTTCCTCGCCGAGAAGGTCTGGCAGAACTCGATGCTGCCCGGCTATTCGATGGTGCCTCCGGGCATCGAGGGCTACACGCCGGCACTGGCCAAATACGCCGACATGTCTCAGATCGACCGCGAGGATGCGGCCAAGAAAGTGCTGGAAAAGCTTGGCTATACACCCGAGCATCCGTTGAAGATGGAGATCCGCTACAACACCTCGGAGAACCACAAGAACACCGCGGTCGCCATCCAGGAACAGCTGAAGCCGCTCGGCATCGAGGTGACGCTGCTCAACACCGACACCAAGACCCACTATGGCTTCCTCGAGCAGAAGGGCAACTACGACGTCGCCCGCGCCGCCTGGATCGCCGACTACAAGGATCCGGAGACCTTCCTCGGCATCTCGCGCAAGGCGAGCGGCAACAACTACTCGAACTATAACAGCCCTGCCTATGAAGCCGCCATGGACAAGGCAGCCGCCGCCGGCGGCAAGCCTGAGGAGCGCATGAAGGACCTCGCCGCAGCGGAGCGCATCCTCGTCGACGATGTCGGCCAAATCCCGCTGCTCTACTACAGCTACCACGACATCGTTTCCTCCAAGCTGCATGGCTTCGAGGACAATGTGATGGACATTCATCCGTCTCGCTTCATCTCCAAGGACTGACAAGGAACCTTGGCCGTGCCGCCGCTCTCTTTTAGGGGGCGGCGGCCGCGGTCTGTCGTCGTGCCGGGCCGAAAGTCGCATTGGATTTTCGGCGATCGCGGTGCGAAGATCAGAGATGCCAGCGCGCCACGATCTCGTCTGGAGAGCCGTCGCCCTGGCTGAAGCGGGGCGCCGATGCTGCGTTATGTCTTTCGGCGGCTATTGACCGCCATCCCGACGCTGTTCGTCATCGTGACGGTGGCGTTCTTCCTGATCCGCGTCGCGCCAGGCGGCCCGTTCAACCAGGAGCGGGGCTTGAGCCCCGAAATCAGGGCCAATCTCGAAGCCCAGTTCGGCCTCGACGATCCGCTCTGGCTGCAATATCTCCACTATCTCGGCAATCTTTTGCGCGGCAGTTTCGGACCGAGCTACAACCTGCCGGATTTCACCGTCACCGAACTCTTCGCCAAGGGCCTGCCGATCTCGGTGCAGATCGGTACCTCGGCGCTGGTGCTGGCGCTGCTGCTCGGCTCGATCCTCGGCACGATCGCCGCGCTCAACCAGAATAAAATAGCCGACTATTCGGTGATCGCTCTAGCCACCGCCGGCAGCACCATCCCCACCTTCGTCACCGCGCCGGTGATCCAGCTCGTCTTCGGCCTTTCCTGGAAGCTGTTGCCGATCGGCGGCTGGGGCGACGGCGCCTTAATCAACAAGGTCGGGCCGGTGCTGACGCTTGCCCTGCCGCAGATTGCCATCGTCGCCCGCCTGATGCGCGGCTCGATGATCGAGAGCCTGCGCTCGCACCACATCCGCACCGCCCGCGCGCTCGGCCTCTCCGACTGGTCGGTGGTGGTCAAGCACGCGCTGCGCGGCGCCGTGCTGCCGATCGTCTCCTTCACCGGTCCGGCGGCGGCGGCGCTGCTCACCGGCTCGATCATCGTCGAGACCATCTTCTCCATTCCAGGTGTCGGCCGCTACTTCGTCGACGCCGCGCTCAACCGCGACTACACGCTGGTCATGGGAACTGTGGTGGTGATCGCGCTCTTCACCATCGTCTTCAACCTGATCGTCGATCTTCTCTATGCGGTCGTCGATCCGAGGGTGCGCTATGACTGAGCTTGCCGTAGCCGCTCCGGAGCCGATCGTCGGCCGCTCGCTCTGGGGCAATGCTTGGGCGCGGCTGAAGCGCAACCGCGCCGCCATGTTCAGCCTCTACTATCTGGCATTCATTGCCGTCATCAGCGTGTTCGGCCCTATGGTCGTGCCGCATGAATACACGACCATCTACGGCGACTATGTGCGCACGCCGCCGAGCCTGTCGGCCTATCCGAAGCCCGACATGATCCAGGGTGCGCTGAGCGACGCGATCAAACGCATGCGCGTCGACATCAAGGAGTGGCACCAAGACGGCAGCCGCGTCGTCGTCACCGTCACCTCCAAGAAGCCGATCGACGACCGCAATATCCGCTATCTCGACCGCTCCGACGCCTTCGACGACACGAAGATCGAGAGCAAGTCGCCCGATGGGCTCGAAATGACCATGAGCTCGGCCGTCAAGCAGCAGTATTTCTTCTTCGGCACCGACAACACCGGGCGCGATCTCTTGTCTCGCACGCTGATGGCCGGGCGCATTTCGCTCGCGATCGGCCTGCTTGCCGGTGTCGTCGCCGGCGTCATCGGCGTGATCTACGGCGCGACGGCCGGCTTTGCCGGCGGCAGGGTCGACGAGGTGATGATGCGCATCGTCGACGTGCTTTACTCGCTGCCCTTCATCTTCTTCGTCATCATGCTGGTGGTGTTCTTCGGCCGCAACTTCGTGCTGATGTTCCTGGCGGTGGGGGCGGTGCTGTGGCTCGACATGGCGCGCATCGTGCGCGGCCAGGCGCTGTCGATCCGCAGGCAAGAATACGTTCAGGCGGCGGAAGCGATGGGCGTCGGCCAGCGCGGCATCCTCGTGCGCCACGTCATCCCCAACCTGCTCGGGCCGGTGGTGATCTACATGACGCTGCTGGTGCCGCAGGTCATCATCCTGGAAAGCTTCCTGTCCTTCCTCGGGCTTGGCGTGCAGGAGCCGATGACGAGTTGGGGCGTGCTGATTTCGGTCGGTGCCAAGAACATCGGCTATGCCAACTGGCTGCTGTTGTTCCCGGCCTTCTTCCTCGTTTCGACGCTGTTCGCGCTGAACTTTGTCGGCGACGGCCTGCGCGACGCGCTCGACCCCAAAGATCGATAAGGATGGGGATCGCCGACATGGCTTCCGAAACGATCCTCAGCGTCAAGGACCTGCGCGTCCGCTTCCAGACCCTCGACGGCACGGTCGAGGCGGTGAAGGGCATCAGCATAAAGGTCAATGCCGGCGAGACCGTCGCCGTCGTCGGCGAATCCGGATCCGGCAAGAGCCAGACGATGATGGCGGCGATGAGCCTGCTTTCCTCCAATGGCGAAGCGACCGGCCAGGTCGATTACCGCGGCCGCAACCTCCTGGAGATGACCAAGAGCGAGCTCAACAAGGTTCGCGGCCGCAAGATCAGCATGATCTTCCAGGAGCCGATGACCTCGCTCGATCCGCTCTACACCATCGGCAACCAGCTCATCGAGCCGATCCGCCGCCATCGCGGCCTGAGTGCCCAGGCCGCGCGTGAGGAGGCGCTGAAGCTGTTGAGACTGGTGCACATCCCCGATCCCGAGCGGCGGATGAAATCCTATCCGCACGAAATGTCGGGCGGCCAGCGCCAGCGCGTCATGATCGCTATGGCTTTGGCGAACGATCCCGACATCCTGATCGCCGACGAGCCGACGACGGCGCTCGACGTCACCATTCAGGCGCAGATCCTGATGCTGCTTGCCGAACTGCAGCGCAAGCTCGGCATGGCGATCGTCTTCATCACCCATGATCTCGGCATCGTCCGCCGTTTCGCCGACCGCGTCTATGTCATGCGCCAGGGCGAGGTGGTGGAAGAGGGCGAGGCGGAAGCGCTTTTCGCCAATCCGCAGCACGCCTACACCAAGATGCTGCTCGCCGCCGAGCCGACCGGCACCAAGGCGGCCGCGCCCGCCAATTCGCCCGTGCTGCTCGAAGGCCGCAACGTCGAGGTCGTCTTCAAGATCGGCGGTGGTTTTCTCGGCGGCGAGCCGCTGATGTTGCGGGCCGTCGACAAGATATCGATCCGGCTGAAGCGCAACCAGACGATCGGCATCGTCGGCGAGTCCGGCTCCGGCAAATCGACGCTCGGCCGCGCGCTGCTGCGGCTGCTCCCCAGCGACGGCGTCATCCGCTTTGGCGACCGCGACATCTCAGAGGCCGACCGCCACGCGATGCGGCCGCTGCGGCGCGAATTGCAGCTCGTCTTCCAGGATCCGTTTGGCTCGCTGTCGCCGCGCATGACGGTTGGCCAGGTCATCACCGAAGGGCTTTTGGTGCACGAGCCTTCGCTGACGGGCAAACAGCGCGACCAGCGTGCCGTCGAGGCGTTGCGCGAGGTCGGCCTCGACCCCAACGCGCGCAACCGCTACCCGCATGAGTTCTCCGGCGGCCAGCGCCAGCGCATCGCCATTGCCCGCGCTATGATCCTGAAGCCGAAAGTGGTGGTGCTTGATGAGCCGACCTCGGCGCTCGACCGCTCGGTGCAGAAGCAGATCGTCGAGCTATTGCGCAAGCTGCAGTCGGACCACGGACTGTCCTACCTCTTCATCAGCCACGACCTCGCAGTGGTGCGCGCCATGGCCGACTACATCATCGTCATGAAGCAGGGAAAGATCGTCGAGGAAGGGCCGGCCGAGGAGATCTTCGGCAATCCGCGGGAAGCCTACACGCAGACACTGATGAAGGCGGCGATCGATACGACCAGGTTCCGCATCAGCGCTTGAGACTTCCGCTGCTCGGCGACGCCCTGGTCACTGCGAGGACGGGCAGCGGCTCTTCCTGGCCGTGATGATCGCCTGCTGCTGTTGCTGCAGCCGCTCGATCCTGGCGGTATCGCGATTGGCCACGACCGTCTTCACGCGCTCGCCGCCGAGCAGCCAAGTCGGCACGCTGGTATTGGCGACCTTGCCGCGGCTGATCGCCGTCCGCGAAATATCGGTGGCGGTGTCGCCGAGCGCACTGTTGAGCTCGGCGCAGCTCATCCCGTCGTATTTCGCCGGATTGATCGACGCAACACTCGACGAGCAGCCTGCGATCAAGGTCAACGGCAAGAGAGCCCGCAGCGTGAACTTCATACTCTTACCCCGGTCTCGCCGTTCCAAAAATCGTCCAGCAGCTCTCGAATGGGATAGCGGCAACCATTAGGCCAAAGTGAGGGCCTATTGTCGACCATTTATCTGATTGATTGATTGACGGCAGGCTTTTGCGGAAGGCTGGCGGCGGCGAAAGCGCGTGGCTTGATATCGATGCGGATACAGAGCCACAAGAAACGCCGGACAGAGGTCCGTCCGAATCGAGAGCCGTAAAATTGTATTGCGGTCCGTTACCGATCCTTAGGCATGGTTGAAACTGCTCTGCGGCGTTAACGCCACGGTTGCATTGCGTCTGCGATATTGCCGGCTGCACAACGCAAGGTGGGGCCTCCATGATTGACCAGATACGCTCGCTGCTCGAGCAGCATCCGATGATTCCGCTGAATTTCGGCGCGCTCGCTGACGACGCCAATCTCTATGACGCGGGGCTGACCTCCTTCGCCTCAGTGCAGATGATGCTGGCGCTCGAAGAGGAGTTCGACATCGAATTCCCCGAGACGATGCTGACGCGGCGCACCTTCTCTTCGCTGGCCAGCATCGCGGATGCGGTTTCGCAGTTGACGCGCAAGGCGGCGTAGCCATGAACGTGTTGAGAAAGATAGAGGCGGCCTCGCTCGCGGAGGCGCCCGAAGCCGCGACCGAGCGCATGCGCCGCGTCGCCGAAATCGCCGCCGGCCATGCCGACCCCGTCGACAAGGAGGGGCGTTTCCCGGCGGAGACGATCGAAGCGCTGAAGCGCGAGCGCCTGCTCGGCGTGGCGATCCCGATCGAGCATGGCGGCGAGGGGCTCGGCACGATGCAGATCGCCGACCTCATCGTGCAGCTCGGCCAGGCCTGCGGCTCGAGCGCGATGATCTATGCCATGCATCAGATCAAGACGTCGAGCTTTGTCACTCACGGAGGCGCCAGCGATTGGCACCGCGCCTATATGCGGCGCATCGCCGACGAGCAGCTTCTGATGGCTTCGGCGACGACGGAGGCCGGCATCGGCGGCAATTTGCGCAATTCGATCTGTGCGGTCGAGGTCGCCGGCGGGCGCTTCGCGCTGACCAAGGAAGCCACCGTCATCTCCTATGGCAACTATGCCGACGCCATCCTCGCCACGGCGCGTCGCGCCCCGGATGCGGCCAGCTCCGATCAGGTGATGGTGGTGATCCCGGCCGATGCCAACCGCACGCTTGAGCGCACGTCGGTGTGGGACACGCTCGGCATGCGCGGCACCTGCTCCGACGGCTTTCATCTGGTCGCCACGGGTGACGCGGCGCAGATATTCCCGAAGCCGTTCTCCGAGATCGCGGCGCAGTCGATGCTGGCCAGCTCGCACATCTTCTGGGCGGCGACCTGGTTCGGCATCGCCGCCGACGCCTTCAATCGGGCGCAGGCCTTCGTCAAGGCGGCGGCGCGCAAGCAGCCCGACTCCATGCCGCCGGGCGCGCTGAGGCTTGCCGAAGCGGCCGCCCTTTTGCAGGAGATGAAAGGCCACCTTGCGGCCGCCATCCACCGCTTCGAAGCGGCCGCGGGCGACGACGACGCGCTGTCTTCGATCGGCTTCGCCGCCGAGATCAACGCGCTGAAGGTCGCGGCCAGCGAGAAGGCCGGCGCCGTGGTGCGTCTCGCCATGCTGGTCAACGGCATTCTTGGCTACAAGAACGGTACCCCGTTCAGCGTCGGCCGGCACCTGCGCGACGTGACCTCGGCGCCGGTGATGATCTCCAACGACCGCATCCTTTCCAATACCGCGACGCTCATGCTGATGAGCCGCTTTGACACCGGCCTGGGGAGCTGAGATGGACGCCAAGACATTCGACTCTAAGTCGCTGCTCGACAGCCTGTTCGAGAACGGCATCCTGTTCGAATCCGGCGTCGACGGCCTTTATGGCCGTTCGGGCGCGTTCGAGGACGTGATCGAGCGGTTCGAGCGTCTCGTCACCCGGCTCGGCGCGCCCGACAAGGCCACCCGCATCCATTTTCCGCCGGGCATGAGCCGCGCGACGCTGGAGAAGAGCGGCTACATGAAGAGCTTCCCGCAGCTTGCCGGCTGCGTGCATTCCTTCATGGGCGGCGAGCGGGAGCATGCGCAGCTGCTCGGCATGCTGGCTGACGGCGGAGACTGGACGGAGCTGCAGAAGGCGACGGACCTCGCGCTGACACCCGCCGCCTGTTATCCGCTCTATCCCACCATCGCCGCGCGCGGCCCGGTGCCGGCGCAGGGCCTGCTTTTCGAGCTCTCCTCCTACTGCTTCCGCCACGAGCCGTCGAAGGACCCGGCGCGCATGCAGCTCTTCCGCATGCGCGAGTTCGTCAAGATCGGTACGGCCGAGCAGGTGCGCTCGTTCCGCGAAAGCTGGCTGAAGCGCGGCAGGGCCATGATCGAGTCGCTCGACCTGCCCTGCGAGGTCGATCTTGCCAACGATCCGTTCTTCGGCCGCGGCGGCAGGATGATGGCCAACAACCAGCGCGATCAGGGCCTGAAATTCGAGCTGCTGATTCCGGTGACCAGCATCGAGAAGCCGACCGCCTGCTTGAGCTTCAATTATCACCAGGACCATTTTGGCCAGACCTGGGGCCTGAAGTTCGCCGACGGGGAGTTCTGCCATTCGGCCTGCGTCGGCTTCGGGCTGGAGCGCGTGGCGCTGGCGCTGTTCCGCCACCATGGGCCGGACGCGGAAGCCTGGCCGGCGCCGGTCCGCGACGTGCTCTGGAGCGTGTGAGATGCTGAGAGCGATCGCCGGCCTCGATCCGGCCAGCTACCGGCCGCACTGGCTGCACGATCCGCAAAGGCGGTGGCCGCAGACCAACTGCTATGTCGACCTTCTGATCGAGGTTCTGCACGCGACCGGGCACGATCCGGTCGCAGCGCTCGGTTTCACCGCGGCGCAGGATTTCGAAGGTGATCAGTTCACGTTCTTCAAGTTCCCGACCGCCGACCTGCAGAGGCTGGCGGGGCTGGACATCCAAGAGCTGGCGGTCTTCGAACGGCTGGAGACGCATGTGCTGACGCAAGTCGAGCTCGGCCGGCTGCCGCTGGTCGAGGTCGATGCCTTCTACCTGCCCGACACCAAAGGCATCACCTACCGCCGCGGCCATTCCAAGACCACGGTCGGCATCAATGCGCTCGATCCCGAGTCGCGGCATATGCGTTACTTCCACAATGACGGCTACTTCGCGCTCGAGGGCCAAGACTATGACGGCATCTTCGGCCAATGGGATGGTGTGTCGGCGGGCGACCTGCCGCTGTTTCCTTACGCGGAATTCGTGAAGCTCGACGCCACGCGCCCGGCCCGCGACGCGGTCGGGACCGCGGCGGCGCTGCTCACGCATCACCTGAAGCGGCGGCCGAAGCGCAATCCGCTCGACGCCTATGCGGCCGCGTTCGGCCGCCACGCTGAAAGGCTGGCGACGAAGTCGCCTGCCTATTTCCACACCTATGCCTTCAACACGCTGCGGCAGGTCGGCGCGAATTTCGAACTTCTTGGCAGTCATCTCGAATGGCTGGGGCAGCACGGCGAAACCTGCCTGGCAGAGGCGGTGCAAGCCGCCGGCAACATTGCCGAGGGCGCCAAGGTCATGCAGTTCAAGCTCGCCCGCGCGATGGCGCGGCAGCGCTTCGACGGCTTGACGGAAGCAATCGCGCCGATGGCGCAGGCCTACGAAACGGTGATGGACGTGCTGGACGCCCGCATGGCCGATGTCGCCTCCAAGGCGGCCTAGCGGGCCGGCCGAGGCGTATTTGAGCATGGGTGGGGGAATGGACGCCACGGTGTCGATCGTCGGCACTGCCGGATTGCCGGATCGGGGGTGGCGGATGGCCGTCTCCGCAGCCGGCGCCTGGGCTTCGCCGAATGACATCGACGCAAATGCTGAATGGCTGGACGCGGCCTGTCCCGGCACGGCGGCCGCCACGCTGGAAAAGCATGGCCGCTGGGACCGCAAGCAGCCAACCCGGCTGCACGACCGCGATGTCTGGTACAGCCGCAGGCTCGACGCGACCGGTCCGGTGCGGCTGGTGTTCGAGGGGCTGGCGACTGTCGCCGAGGTCTGGCTTGACGATCGGCTGTTGTTCACCTCGACCTCGATGTTCGAGCGCCATGAGGCTGCGGTAAGCCTTTCAGGGGGCGAGCAGCTCGCCATCGTCTTTCGCAGTCTCGACCGCCATCTGGAAACGGCGATCGGTCCACGCGCCCGCTGGCGCCCTCGCATGATCGACGATCAGCGGCTGCGGCTGGTGCGCACGACCCTGATCGGCCATATGCCGGGCTGGTGCCCGAGCTTCGATGTCGTCGGGCCGTGGCGTCCGGTCAAGCTGATCCACGAAAATGGCAGGCAGCGCATCCTCGATGCCGACATGCGCGCCAGGCTCGACGGCACGACCGGGCATCTTGCCGTTGCGATAACCCTCGCCGAACCCTTCGACAATGCGCAAACGGCGCATGTCAGCTGTGCCGGAGTGCGCGCGCCCCTCAAGTTCGAGACACCCACCCGGCTGACGGCGGAATTGGCCGTTGCCGATGTCGCCCCATGGTGGCCGAACAGACATGGCGAGCCGGCGCTGCACGAAGTCATGGCGACGCTGGGCACGGTGCGCAGCCGGCTGGGCCGAGTCGGATTCCGCCGCATCGAGATCGATCGCGGTGCTGACGGACGCGATTTTCGCCTGGTCGTCAACGGCGTGCCGGTGTTCTGCCGCGGCGCGGTCTGGACGCCCTCCGATCCCGTGCGACTGCCCTGCGAGCGAGCCGAAATCGAGCCCGACCTCGATCTCGCGCGCCAAGCCGGCGTCAACATGCTGCGGGTCGGCGGCACCTTCGCCTATGAAAGCGATGCCTTCCACGAGCTGTGCGATGAGATGGGCATTCTGGTCTGGCAGGACTTGATGCTTGCCAATTTCGACTATCCGGCGAAGAGCGCGGCCTGGCGGGCGGCGCTGTCGCGCGAGGTGGAGAACCTGTTGGGGCGGCTTCGGCATTCGCCGTCGCTGGCGGTGCTGTGCGGCGGCAGCGAGGTGGCGCAGCAGGCCGCGATGCTCGGCATGCCGGTGGCGATGGATCCGACACCCTGGTTCGACGATGTCGTGCGTCCGGCCGCGCAGGCGATCCTGCCCGATCTGGCGCTCGTGTCCTCCTCGCCCTCCGGCGGCAGCCTGCCCTTCGCCGCGGATGGCGGCCCGACGCACTACTATGGCGTCGGCGCCTATTGCCGGCCACTGGAGGACGCGCGCCGCGCGGAGGTGCGTTTCGCCAGCGAATGCCTCGCCTTCGCCAACGTGCCGGAACAGGCGACGCTCGATGAGCATCTGCCCGTTCCGCCCGGCCACGATCCGCGCTGGAAGGCCGGCGTGCCGCGCGATGCAGGTGCGTCGTGGGACTTCGAGGACGTGCGCGAGCATTATCTGGAGACGCTGTTCGGCGTCGACGCTCGCCGGCTGCGCATGGAGGATCCAGCGCGCTACCTCGACCTCTCGCGCGCTGTCATTGCCGAGGTGGTTGAGCGCACGATCGATGAATGGCGCAGACCGGCCTCCCCGACGGCGGGCGCGCTGGTGTTCTTCTGGAAGGATCTGCTCCCGGGAGCAGGGTGGGGCGTCGTCGATTCTGCCGGTCGGCCGAAATCGGTCTGGCATGCGCTGAGACGCGCCTTCGCGCCGCTCCGGCTGACGCTGAGCGATGAGGGCGTCAACGGGCTGAGCGTCCATCTCGTCAATGACACGGCAAGGGCAGTCGAGGCGACGCTATCGCTTGCCTGCCTGCGCGACGGCGTCACCCCGGTGGTGGCGGCGCGCCGGCCGGTCACTCTGCAGGCGCGCGGGGCGCAGTCGCTTGCGGCATTCTCGCTGCTCGGCGCCTTCTTTGATCTGTCTTACGCCTATCGCTTCGGCCCAGCGGGGCACGAGGTAACCGTGGCAAGGCTGGAAGACCGCGACGGCGAGATCCTGGCCGAAGCCTTTCATGTGCTTCCCGGCGTCATGACCGCGCGACGCGATGTCGGCCTGTCGGCAGGGCTGATGCGCGGCAGAGACGGCTGGCGCCTGCGGCTCGCTTGCAAGCGCGCCGCCTATCACGTCGCCATCAAGGATGGGCTGTTCTTCCCGCGCGAGAACGGCTTCCACCTGATGCCGGGCGCGGTGAAGGAAATTGGCCTGGATGGGCCGGCCTCTGCCACGCCGGCCGGCGTCGTGACGGCGCTGAATGGCGATCGCGAGGTGGCCTACGATGCGCCGCAAGCCGACAATGTAGAGACCAGGGCGGAGATCATGCGTTCGTTGCGGCCTGCCGGGAGCGTGGCATGAAGGGGGTCGTCTTCGCCGACACGATCGGCTGGCTTCATGAAGGCAGGGGAACCGGGCGGCGCGGCCGGGGTGTCGTGATCGCCGGGGCGCATGGCCACGAGGACCTGTGCAGCCGGCGTTTCCTGCGGCTTCTGGCTGACAAGGTGGCCGAAAACGGTCTGCC
>NZ_RZSV01000015.1:0-47650 GCF_004023205.1 Mesorhizobium sp. M1A.F.Ca.IN.020.03.2.1
CCGATGACGGGCGCCGATATTGGAGCAGGGCCGGGGGCCGGCCGCACCAAGAATGGTGACATGGGCGGCGCCGCCAACATCCAGGAGGCGCCGGCGCGGGCAGCGGCCGCAGCTCGCAAAACCAGGTAGCCTTTGCATTGGAGCCCTCAAGAACGTCGTTTCGCGTGTGCAAGAGAAACCGCCTGTCGCGACCGAACAGGCGGTTCCCTGGTTCGCGATTTCGACTACCCGGTCGGGTTTAGGACCGAGACGAGCCAAAGGCGTGCGATGCTTTCCGTCAAAGGACCTTGCCGACTAGCCGGGCAGTGATCGGTGCGAGCGTGAGCCCGAGGTGACCGTGGCCGAAAGCATTAGTGCACGAAGCTCTTGCGCCGCGACCACATGTCGGACCTTCTCTGAGGCGCGTAGCCGTTCCAATTGGGGCCGACCTGAGGCTTAGCCGATAAAGCCGCCGAGCTAGACAAGCGTTCAGCCATAGCCAGCGTTGACTTTTTCTCACGCGAATGATCCGAGGCCGCAGGCGCGCTACGCTCTCCGTCGCTTAGAAAGCGCTCGTAGCAGGTCAGCTTCGTCGGTGATGCCATCATCAAAAGCTTGGAGGATTTCCCTAGCCAAATATTCCCGCTGTTCGCGATCCTTCTTGGCCAGTCGTCGCGCGTCGCACGACCGGTTAAACACCCGCTGGAGCATGTCCAGATCAGCGGGCCCGTAGACGCCACTGCAACGCGACAATGACATGACCGCCGCCCTCGGCGAGGCATCTGCCATTATCTCACAAAACGGTCCCGTTGTGGAACGGATTCAGGCCTCAGCGATTAACCAAATGAGCGGTCGGTTCCTTCAGGAATGTAGCCGTCTCAGTGGCAACCTAAAAAGCCCGTCGCTTACGCTAATTAGCCGCGGCGGGCTTTTCATTAGCTACTACTAAAAAGGCGGATGCCTACCACCGAACGGTGGCGCATAATGCATCTCTGCCCCGCCGTGGGTTAGCACGGGGTAAGAGCCCGGCCTGTGCGCCAAAGGTCTCCTCGACCCCCCGGCAGGCCGGGCGCGCCATGTCTAGGCCGGCTCATCCGGCAGCCTTTGCCAGCAGCCGGGATAGATGCAGTTCGTGAAGCTCCTGCATGCTTTCGAGCAATTCGAGGAATTCGATCGCCTTGGCGGTGGGCAGTTCGAGCCGCTCCAGTTCGGCTATGCGCCCCCGCTGCTGGGCGATGTGTCGTCTGCCCAGTCTGACATGCCCGCGCACCATTTCAATGTCATCGGCAAGTGCCATTTGTCGCTCGGAAGAATCGGAGGACGAACCGCGCCGTCGAATCTACCGCTTTGGTGTCGCCAGTCCCGCCCCTTCAGACGCTGCTAAACAAACCCGACTTGTGCCCGGGAAAATCGGACTTCAGTCGCAAATTTCATTAGTTGCGAGTCCGCTCATATGGATGCAGGATCAATGTTCCCCACCTTCAAGCGGTGGGGTGGCCCGACCCGCGATATCCTGTGTCACCTAGGTTAAGCGGGCCGGGCCGCAGAGGTTCCTGCTGGGGTGCCCGATGCGTTCTCAGCCAAACAGTATCTCGAACCCGACGACATGGCGATGCTTGAAAGAGTGCTCCAGAAGCTATTACCCGCAAGTGCCGACGCCGCCGAAAGGGAATGGCTGGGTAGCCTGTTGATCGCAGCCTTCCAGAACGGGGTGACAGGACGAGGCGGCGCTGTTTGCCACGATGGATAGGAAAGCCTAACCGTAAGCTTGCGTCTTCCTGCGGGGGCGCGTCTCAATGGCGGCGCTTGAGGAATTTCGCTTCCCGGACCAGCGAATTCCAATCTGTGCCGATCAACTTGATCAGACCCCGCGCCTCATCTTCGGATAGGCTCGTCTCTTTTGCCAACCGCGCTGCCAAAAAGATGGATGTTTTTGTCCTTCTGCGACCCATCCGGCTTGCCGTCGCCGTCCTTCATTGCCCCTCTCCGTCTCATCCCGGCAACAAGAGCCCGCCCGCCTTGAGGGATGGCGAGCGGGCTCCGGGGTGGACCCTACGGCGTTGCCTCTTCGGTCAAAAAGCGCGCCGTGAGACCTAACTTGCCGACGGGTGGAATGTTCCTTTCCGCAGTCACTCGCGCGTAAAAGGCGGGGAAAGACCCCACACATTTGTTATTTTTACCGGGCCAAATCAATGACATGTTGAGCCAGGGCCGATCGCAACGCAGTTTGCTGACTCTATGGCCCCTTGTCCTCCGACGACCGTCGACGCACCCCCGGTCCCCGCCCCGCTCGGCGGTCGTCGTCTTCTTCTTCCAGAGTGGTACAACAAATGAGAGTGACCACGTCATGCTGCGGGTGTAAGGTACAGTCGTCGCCCGCACCTCTGACGGCAAACGGGCGCTTGGAAGTCAAATCAGGTGCTTTCGCCCAATTCCGCAGGGAGGAAGCCATGAGCAAGCGCTCTGCAAATTTCATTTCCGCTTTTGAATTTGACGTCATCCGAAACGCGTTCTGGCGTTCGATCGTAGAAGATTGTCTTCCGCCACAAGAATGGGAAAGGCGCGCAGGTGACCTTGTCCGCAGCTTCATTGGCATCGAAGCTCCGGCCGAAGTCCTCGCCGCATTGCTCGATGTGACAGAAAAAGAAAAAAGCCCGCCGACCAGCGCCGACGGGCTTTGATCTAAGGCGAGCGAGCTTAGCGCGGCTCGATGGGCGGCCCAGAAATCGGGGCAATCTGGGCCGCGACCGTACCGGCGCCATTAGCTTCGGTTGCGGCTTCCTTCCTCGAAGTCCTGCAGTGTTGCATGGCGAAGCGTGTGCTCGCCGCGAAGGAACTTCACACGGCCGGTGATGCCCGGCTTAACCCATTCGACATCGTCGGCGAAGGCGCTGGGTACCCGCTGCGCTGGCTTGGACGCCCTGGCCTCTTTGACACGCTTCCACAGCCTTTCCCTGAGGCCGCTAGGCAGCGATATGAACGCCGTGCCGGCATACCGGCCACCGCGCGCCATGATCGCCGCAGCGGGTTTTCCTGGCTCGCGTCTGATGCCCAGAAGCTCGAAGTCGCCGACATCCCAACATTTCGTTTTCACCCAGGCATCGACCTTCCCGCTTCGATAGGGGCTCTCGCGTCGTTTCGAGACCATGCCTTCAAGGCCCATCCTCTCCACGGCTGCAAAGAACTCGGCGCCGTTGCCCTCAATATGATCGGAATACTGGATGATACCGTCGGCCGGCTCGATCAGGGTCCAGAGCTTGGCCTTGCGCTCGATCAGCGGCAGGGAACGGAGATCCTGGCCGTCGAGGTGCAGGATGTCGAAAGCGACGAATGCGAGCTGTTCGGCATTCCACACCATGCGGGAGTGCATCCGGTGGAAGTTTGGCCGGCCATCCGGCTCTGGCGCGATCATTTCGCCATCTAGAATGAAAGCCTTGGCGGGAAGCTTCTCGGCCGCCGCGACGATCGGCCAATATCGTTTGCTCCAGTCATGGCCGTTTCGAGAGAAAGCGCGGGCGCCGGCCCAATCGAGGATGATCTGGGTTCGGTAGCCATCATACTTGATTTCGTGCAGCCAGTCGCCGCTGATCGGAGGTGTTTCGACCTGGAAAGGCTCCAAAGGCCTGATGAAGGACAACCGGGCCCCGCCGGCAGGCTTACGCATACGATCCCCAACGCACACTTCGAATTTGAATCAAATAACGCGGAGGCGTAAGCGTTCCGTTAGTAATGCTTAAAGCGCGCTGTCCCGTGGAACCTTACCAGGCCTGCCGAGGTTTGGGTGCGAATGACGAAACTTTCGGATTTAGGCCCGCCGATCGTCGGCCGCCGGTTTCCTAAAGAGCCATCCGACGAGCGCGACCATTTCCATAAATGCGGCGCTTGCGGGCAGACAATCGACTTGCGTGACCTGCGCCAAGTCATCTGGCACGAAAGACCGGGCCACGAGCAGCTAGAGATGGACAGTTAGCGGCGGCCAGCGCTGCGCCTGATTGGGGAGCCTCGGCCAGATTAAAATCAGTTAAGAACTGCGCGCGGACTTGCAACCAACTTCATTTTCTCCCACGACAAGCGTATTGGGTGAGTGGGCAAAAGAAGGGGGACAATCCGTGAAGACCGCGCTTGCGCTTTGTACTACGCTCATCGTTTCCGGTTGCGCCGGGACGAGCGTTGTTCAGACATCAGGTAACACCGCTATCGTAACGGCCCGTGCCGCGCCTGTTTGCGGCGGGGTTGGGGCTGAGAGGGTGGCAGTTAGAGAAGCCGCCATCGAGACCATCAAGGCAGGATTCGACAAATACATCATCTACGATGCTGCGGCACAGAACACCGTCACCGCCACGCAGATGCCTGGAACCTACACGACCATGGGCACCGTCAATGGAGGGATGTTGAACGCCACAACCACCTACCAGCCTGGGCCAACGATCTATTCGGGCAACCACTCTCAGGCGTTCGCGATAAAGATGTTTAAGGCCAGCGATCCGGCCGGCGCCAATGCGGTCGATGCGAGGACGACGCTCGGTCCGGAGTGGCCGAAATTGATCAAGCAAGGTTCGTTGACGACGTGCACATAGAGCCAACGATGGAGTTCGACCGTGTCGGCAAGCAATGAATGGACCGAATATCACCTAACGCCAAAGGGTTGGGTGACGGGGACCGAAAAAACGGATTTCAATGTTAGAGAACGCGAGCGGCCCGCTGATGCGGTGCAGACAGTGAAAGTCCGCGACTATCAATCGTCCGTCTTTTCCCAGGTCGATCACACGCGAGAAATTGTCTGGGAAGCGAAGGATTCACAGAAAATAGCCAAACTGAAAAGCAAATTCGGCGAAGCACCCGACCTTGCGTAGCGACGCTTGAGGGAATCGCGAATCACGAAGACGGAGCCGAACCAACATGGGTGACCGTCCGTCCTGAGGCAAGGCGAGCGGCCAGCACCCTTAAGATAGCGCTTCGCCGGCTAAGACCAGATCTTCAAGCCCTACTGGAAGAGCGCCATGGTCGGCTACTGCCGCAATTATGCGCTTTTTCAAAGAAGGCGAAATCTGACCAAGTCGGCGGCCCGGGTCTTTGAGGGCTTCGATAACACGTGCATCAGTGTTGATCGGCTCAAGTCGCGTCGTGTCGATGTATGAAGTCTTGTGCAGAAAGTTGGCCTCGAAGTTCCTCACTTCTAGGGCTACATCGCGGGCCTTCCTACCCGCCGGAAGTCCGCTATTCACATAAAGAAAAAGCCCGGTTTTCGGGCAAATGCAGATGCAAAATTTGTCATGCGGTGGGAGGAGGTCTTTGCAGAAAACCCGCACTACCTCCCATTTGGCAATGTCATATGGGAGCAAGTCTAGTCACCTCAGAAACAGCTTGCCTGAAGCGCTTCTTATCGAGTCCCATCTCGTCGCCCCAACTCGATATGTCCATTTCCGGCGCGTTACCCGGCTTCTCGCGGGCCTCAATCCAACTTTTCTCTTTGTGCGAAAGTTCTTCGATGTCTTTGAACCGTTTCCAGCTAGGCAGGTTTTGGAAGTGCTTTATCCACTTGTCCAGGACCTGGCGGTCGGTGCGCGAGAGGCGCTTCAATTCCGATGTGTTCTTGCTGGTTATCCGAGTCAGCTTGCCCTGCTGCTCTGTCGCCAAGTGTTTGTCAAATTCGATCAACCAATCATCTTCCTCACCTGAATCGGGCTTCAAAAGCTCGTAGACGCGCGATGGGACCGGACCGTGAGGCATGGCGACGAAAAAGTCCCCGGAGATTGGTCGTCCCCAATCTTGGAAATGCTCCTTGTCAGCAAAATAGAAGGCCTTGCAGACGAAGTATGTGGTGATGCCGGGCCATAGCCTGGCGCAATAGTCTATCGCCTCAATGGTTTTGAATTTGTCGAGGCGAAAACGCGGCGGCGCCTGCGGCATCACGAGCCACGAAAGGTCTACCATCGCCCTTCGCGCCCAATCTTGTATGTAGACATTTTTGCTCCTTCTTCGGGCTGCCCCGAAGAAGCCTCCCGGCGAGCTTCGAATCAGGACAATATGCCGAAAGTGCGTTAAGCACACAATATGGGCTATTTGTGCACCGCACAAAGTACCCTTGCTGTCAGTCTGCCGCACCATTTTTAAAGAACCGTTCGTTCCTAAAGATCGGCTAGGGTCGATTTCGACAAGGCCATAAGCAAGCTTAGAGCCTGGCGCCTCTGAATGGCTTCGCACGTGAAGCGCCCGTGCCTGTACATGCCATGGGCTTCACCCTTGGGCGCGCCACCCCGCGCACCATGGAAGCGGCAGACACGCTTCCCGCGCTCCGCTGGCGCTTTGCAGCCTACGCCCGTCCTCTTGCTCGTAGCCGCGCACCTTGGGGCCGCATGCGCCTTCGCAATCCGAGCGGTGAGTTTGTCCATGGGGTTATCGGCCACTTTCGTCTTGTCCCCCGCCCCGGTGCCCCACGTTTCCTACTATGGCCTGCCCGCCCTTCTCGACGTTGACGCGCTCGACGTAAACTCGCTGTTCGCCCTTCGACCGATAGCGCTTCAGGGCTTCTATCTGAGCTGCGAAGGTTCGGGAGAGCCGATTGAACATGCGCTCGTGTGCTTCCATGGCCTGGGTGGTCTTGGCTGCTCCCAAGCATGCTGCTGCTTTCATGGCGGCGATATGGACAGCCGCCATCTGGACGCCCAGCGTTGCCTCCAGCTGATCCTTAGGATGCATCCCGTACACCATCGACAGGGCATAGTTCATCGAGACCTCATGTACGGTGTCACCCTTCTGCGCAGCCATGCTCAAGGTCTCAAGCGTGCCTCGGGTAAAGTCTCCGCACTCACTTGCGATGGCGGCCGACATCAGTTCGTAGCCTAAGCCAGGGTCGGGGTGGTCCACCGAGATTGAAACATCCAACACCTCTCCTTTTCGGGTGCTTACGACCTTCATGCCAGGTGCTGGCGTGCGAGCTTCCCGCCGCTTGATGTATGCGGCCTTCGCTGTCACCTCCTGAGCGGTCGGCTCGTAAGGCTTGGCGACTTCGGTGCTCTCTGCCGTCCGCCCCTTCTTGCGCATCGGAACGACTGCCATCAGTGCCTCACTATCCCCGCGAAATCGAGCCCCGCCGCGAGCTGGAGCCCGAATGTCAGCATCGCCTTGGTGAGCAGATCCTGGCCCATGGCGTGATACAGGCCGGCTAGATCGGCCTGACCCTGCAAGCGATATTCCTCGGCCGCCGCATGGCACCCAACGGCGAAGGCCATGAAGTTGAACAGATCGGCATCAGTGGCTGGGTCGCTTGTGAAAACCTCAGAGAGATTGGCGACGATTTCGGGATCAACTGCGAACGATGCATTCGCCACCAGTCGGTTTTGCACCTCGGCCATGTAATCAGACAGTGATGGGATGCTCATTCACCTCTGCTCCAGTTAGCAGTGTTTCGATGCCGCTGTGGACAGGACTCGCCGGCAGGATTACATCTTGGCCGATGGTCCAGATCGATCATGATCCGAAAGAGAAGCGCCCGCCTCGCAGCGGCGGAAGATGGGGCGATTATCTCGCCTATGCGCTTCTGACCGGGCTTGGGCTCTATCTCACTCGAAACCACGTTCTGGACCCGTATTTCTGCTCATGGTTTTGGGATGGTGTTCTTGAGCCGGCCAGAGCCGCGCCCTGAGCCGTTGAGGCCAGGAACCTCTGCATAGCGGAGACCGTCTCAAGGCCCTTGGGGCTGCGGCTCGCAACAGCAATCGCCATCTTGATCCTCTGAGGGTCGTTCGACAGCAGCAAGCTGGCGATGCCCTTTGCCATGCTCTCATCGACCTTGGCGCCGTAGGCTCGCGCACCGCGCACCAGCAAGCCGGTTGTCAGGCCGGTTTTCCAATCGCCTGTGACATAGCCGGCGCCGGTTCCGGCCGCCGTAGCCATGCCAAGCTCTTTCAACTGGCGAGCGGTGGTTGAATTGCCCATCGAGCCGCGAAGCTTGTCCATGATGTTTTCGACGCGAGTGAAGGCTTCGAACTGGCGGGCCTTGTTCGGGCCTAGGGCGAGTTCGATCTTCTGTCGCGATTCTGGCGAGCCATAGATGCGATCGATCACGTTGGAGCGGTCTGGCATGGAGTTGATGGCGTTCTTCAACTCTGAAGCAAAGCCAGTGGCGAATGCGTCGCGTTCGGCCGGCGTCATCTTGGAAAGCGCCTGCTGGGTCTCGGGGAGGGTTCGGTTCTGCGAAACGAACTTTCGGCCCGCATCCAGCGCGTCTTCTGCACCGAAGAAAGCAGCGGCGCCTTGTCGCGCCTGAGCATAGGAGGGAACAGCCCTATCGAGTTCACCGCGGAGCGTTGACGCTAGGTTTTCCAGCGTGCCTGCCTCGCCATTCCTTCCCGCTCTACGGGCCGCGCTCGCCATGTCGTCCAGCTCGCGCTTGGTGTAGTCCCAAAGCTGGAGATCCGGGTAAGCGGCCACGCCACCATTGTTGCGGAACGTCACGCGACCGTCAGGGGTGAACGTCACCTTTGGGTTGAACGCGCCGAACCCTTCGCTAATAGACCTGTTCTGGCCGCTCTTGGCGGCGGCCCTCATGGCATCTGCAACGGCAGGGCTTCCGGCCAGGCGCTCAAGCTCTGGCGTAATTATGCCGGCGGCGCCGTCCTGATAGGCTTTCCGATAGGCTGGGTTGTTGGCCTTCCTGGCTGCAGTCTTGAGCGTGTTTTGCAAGGCCAGATCATCAGCGCTGCCGCCCATGAGCCGATCGACAAAGCCGACTGCACGAGGTCCTTGGCCCGCAAAGCGGTCTGCAACAGTTCTGTCGATGACCGCCCGGGCTTCGGGGTCATTGTTGGCTGCCGAACGCATCAGGGCGCGCGCACTCTCGCCTCCACGATCGACGTTCAGGATCGGCTGACTGTTGAGCGCGGCGGAAAGCTCGTCCTGAGGTCCCATAATGGGTGCCCCGAGATTGTTGCGATCGGCAGCCATGGCGCGGCCAACGCGCTTTATCGCAGCGCTTCCGGGATTGAGCAGGGATGGGATGTTCATGCGCTCGGCAATCTGACCGACGCCGTTGAACAAGCTGCCGATGCCAGGGATGGCCAGAGCGAGCCCCCCGTTTATCGCAGCGGATTTACCGATGTCAGCAGGCGAACCGCCACGGGCCGCAGTGTCAGCTCCGCCGATTGCTGCATTGGTGAGGCCACCAGCCGCCATCCGGCCAAGGATCGAATCCCCGGTGAGGCCAAGCGCCTTAGCGCCTACCTGGGTTGCCCCGAGCCCGAGCATGGGGCCGATAGTGCCTGTAGCCGCGCCAAGAGTCGAAGCGACATCGTTCTGCTGCTGGACCTGGGCGCTCTTGTCCGCCATTTCTTGTCGAACGCTATTGAACGGCTGGCCAGACAGCAGGCTCCCGAGTCCGCCCGCCATGTCGAGCGTCACATTCTCGAATGAAGGACCGACGATCGGAATCCCGTTAAGCGCACCCATGGAGAATGCTATGGCATTATCCGCGCCGGGCGTTTGCGAGGGCACGCGCGCCGGATCAAACTCGGAGTGGACAGGAGCGCCAGGCGCCAGCGAGTTCGGCGGCTGAATAGGGGCGCCACCTTCAACACGGGCCTTCGCGCGAGCAATGTAATCCTGCACGCGAGGCTCAAGGCCGCCCGCGTTTGCCTGGGCTGCCGGCTTACTGCCTACGGCTTTGAACGCATTGAATGCCGCATTCTCGTCGGGCGCGTCGATTTCATAGGTTGCGCCGTCAGGTCCCTGGAGTTCGAAGATGGGCACTATTGCTTCCTCCGAATTTTCACGCCGTTGCCCATATCGGTCCAACCTTCTCCGGATGATGGCGCTTTCGGCGGGCCATTCAGGCTCGGAACCGGGTCTGCCGATTCCCGCAAGCTTTGGACGGCAAGCTGCCTGTTCCTCGCCTTCTGCTGGATTACGTCAGGACCATCGCCCGGCTGCGGGAAATACTGCTGGCGCGCATTCTGGAATTCGGATTCGCTGATGGCGGCGCCCGATTCACGACGGAGGACAGCGTTGATGAAATCGCGCTGAGCCTGATCGAATTTCTGATAGTCGTCGCTCACCAGATAGTTGCCAAGGCCGAACGGCGCCGCAGCCCGTGCATGCTGCCCCATTGATGCACCGGCAGCGGTGATATTGGGCTGAGAGACAGTCCTGTCCGCCTCGTCCGCGCGCATGGCAAAACCCCCGGCCTTGCGCATGTCCTCGCTGTATTTCGGGCCGGTGATCGGGATATTGCCGCCCTGCTGTGCGGGCTGCGGCCCACCGACTGGCTGTGCAGCTCCCCCGCCTGCCGGCTGCTGGAAGATGCCCTGCGGCGTCATGAAGATGATTTCGCCGTTCGGTCCGGTGACCGTCTTGCCAGCTGCGACGTTGGCGGCCTGATCCTTGGTCAGAACGCCCCTCTCGATGAGATAGTTAAGGCCCTGCGCTTCAACGCTGCGGCCTGAGAAGAACTGCGTTCCGGCACTTGCGCTCTGGTCGCTCGGATAGACTGCCGCGCCGTTGTCCACATAGCGGGGCACGCCGTTGGCATCGTTTCGAATCTCGCGCTGCTTTTCGTCGGGTAGTTTGCCGGTCAGGATGAAATTGCGACCATCCTTCGAAGTCAGGTCGAGGCCAAACTGTTGCGCCGCTACGGCACGCTGATCGAACTCCGTCAGACCGCCACCCTTGGACCGCTGTAGCAGGTAGCTCCGCAGAGCCGGCTTGTCGGAAGCAAGGACCGTCGCCGTGCCCTGATCAAGGCCTTGAGCCTGGAGCCATTGCATAGTGATGTTTTTCTGCCGGCGCTGTGGGGCGATAAGGTCGGTCAGAAAGTCGCCGATGCCAGATCCAGAGGTGGGCCCTGTGGATTGCCATGGTGAGCCTGTCACCACCGGCTCGGAGGAGGTCAGGGCAGATCGGGCTTGCGGGGGCGGCGCGAAGCGCGGAGCCGACGCCGGAATGGCGGCCGAAGACTGCAAAGCCATGTTCTGGGCATGCAACAGGGGTGCCGGCTGCTGCGGCGCCGCCTGCGGCCCAGAGAGCCGCGCTATCGATTGCTGAAGCGATGCCGGATCAGCGTGGTCGCCAACTCGCGGGGCCGCGATCGGAAGTCCAGCTGTTGCGAGCTGGTTCTGTTGCGACAGCCCGCCGGGGTTCAAGATGGCTGCGAGGATTTGCTGAAGGTCCATAGATGATGCAAGCCCAATCAAAATTCGCCAGCATCATTCTATTTCCAGCCGCTTCAGCTCACAACGCGACGGGCACCATAAAACAAAACAATATCAGACATTTGCCTACAAGACACCAGCCCTTTGATGCCGCCTCTCGTGCGCGCGTATTGGTCGCGAAATGCACTGGCCGAGATCAAGTGTCAGAAGGGGCAATTGATCTTCGGCCCGTCCCAAGGCCGCTATTGCCCGCTAAAAAGCGGGCGCTGTGAGACTCAATCCTGCGCGGGCACGCTGTCCATTTGCTGCTGCCACTTCAGGCGCTGCTCTTCGGACATCAATTCCCATGCGACAATCACTGCAATGACGTGCTTGGGAATGCCGCTTTGCCAGTGGCCTCGGAGTTGGCGGGAAATGGTCATTTCCGGACGGCCGAGCAGCTTCGCTAAGGCCCTCTGTGTCAGGCCGGCGGCCTTTGCCCGCTGCTGCCATGGGTAATTCTCCATGCCTTTGGTCGGTAACAAAGGATTCGACGTAGCGTCTACTCTCCCTTGTAACGATTAGTCGTCACGTATATTTATACGCTACAACTATTTTGGGAGAGGCCCCGCAATGGGGTTCGGCAACAAAGCATGTATTCTGGTATCGCTGGTGGGGGCTGTTTCGCTGCTCCTCCTAGCGCCGGCACACGGTGGGAAGGATGATGCCGAGTGGAACCCACCCGCGCGATTTGATCACCCGTACAAGGGAGAGCTGCTTGTCAGGCGTATCCCGCAAGAAAGTGTCGTGGAAGCCTGCCGGGTTCTGTTTTCGATCTACAGAGTGCCAGCCATGTCCCACCCGGAGCAACGCGGGTGTTCGATCCTGACCTCAAAGCATTCCTGCCTCGTCGTCACCATCGATGAGCCATATATGCGAGCTACGCCGGAATCCGTTCTTCGGCACGAAATCGGCCACTGCAACGGATGGCCGGCTGACCATCCCGATTAGGACTGAGCGAACGAGCGGCCCTGAAACCCGCGCGCTGCGTTCGTCGTCCACGAGGCAGAGATGGCGCGTCCTGTCTCAGCAGACATCCCTCTATCAAACCCCACCTTGAATTCCGCCGTTCCGACAGTGAGCGTCGCTCTTTGCGTGACGCCCACCAATGCAGCCGTATTGGTGTTGCTGTGCCCTTCGTTCACGATCAGTATCCCGTGAGCCGGGATATCAATGGTGTTGCTGGCAGATGTGCCGCCGCTGCCACCGAAAACCTGGGACGCTTGATCAAATGCCGAGGTTGAAATCCCTGGCACGCTAAGAAGGATAACGCCGGAAGCGTTGGCGTTTTGCCCGCTCCATGTCACGACGACATCGCCGGATGGACCATTCGGCACCGCCGCAGCGAATATGCCGGTTCCGATGCACGGGCCACCGGCCAGGAACTCGCCATTGTCGTTCCCAGCTGCTGATACACCGCCTATAGAAACAGTCGAGACGTTCATGCCCGATGCGCCGCTGCCCCTCAAGCAAGTGCACGCAATGAGCACGCGACCAGTGAACTCTGGGCCAAAACTCAATCCCGAAAAAGTATGTGGACTGCTCCCGCCGGCATCCGCAATTGAAGCCACAACTTCGATATCGACGGGGGGCAGTCCCGCCATAATTCCAGCCAAACCTGGCAGCATCAGATCGCTCTCCTAGCCCTGTGAATATGAACGCGCCTGAAACCCACGCGCGGCGCTCCCGCTCCATGAGGCGGAAATTGCGCGGGCCGTCTCGCTGCTCATCCGATTATCAAAACCGACCTCGAATCGAGCCGTCCCGACAGTGAGCGCGGTGCGCTCCGTCACTCCGGTTAGTGTCGTGTCGTTCCCATTGCTGTGGCCGGAATTCACGATCAGCAGTCCATTGGAGGGGACGTTAATCGTGTTGTTCGCCGACGTGCCGCCGCTGCCGCCGAACACCTGTGAGGCTTGAGCAAAAGCGGTGGTCGATATACCGGACACACTAAGAAGGATCAGACCGGAAGCGTTAGCCGACTGGCCTCCCCAAGTCACAACGACATCGCCAGACGTGCCCGAGGGAACGGCTGCGGCGAAAATGCCGGTGCCAATGCAGGGACCTCCAGCAAGGAACTCGCCGTTGTCATTGCCGACCGCCGCAACACCGCCGATTGTGACGGCAGAAATGTTCATCCCCGAACTGCCGTTGCCCCTCAAGCAAGTGCAGGCAATGAGCACGCGATCTGAGAAGGCGATGCCGAAATTGGCTGCAGAAAACGTATGAGGGGATGATCCGCCGGCATCGGCCACTGACGCGACAACCTTGACAGACTGCTTGTTCGCGAAGCTCGTCGGGAAGGTAATTGGATCGCTCGCCCCAACTTCCGCCAGCCAGCGTGTGCGCGCGTCTGGGAAGGTGTACGGGAACGTCTGGCTAATCTCGGCCAGAATTTCTGGAATCGTTGGTGTGCTGCCGAGCGTCATTCCACTCTCCTCACGCACAGGCCTTCGTTGCTTCGCTGGCGATCTGCCTGATGAAATCAGACAGGTTCAGGCCACGCTTGGCCGCCGCTTCAAGCATCGCGGCCTTCTCGTCGGCGTATACGCGGACGCGAATGCGGTCAGGCATTCCGGTGGTGGAGCGCATGGGTTTCCCCTTGATGGACATGAGGGAATTTTAGTTTTCACGCGCCCCGGTCACAACTCGACGGGCACCAGAATATAAAACAACATCAGACATTTACCGACATTTAGCACTCATGCCCGCCTTCGAAGTTCGAGCATCCTCGCCGTCTCGGCGTATTGCTGAATGTGTCGGTGCGATAGGTCACCGCTTTGGAAGATAGCGAGGGCCACTCCGTCTCCCGCCATGACGATAGCCAAGCCCACGGGATCAACACGCCATGGGGCCTTTGGGCGCAACTGCTTTCCGATGCCGTCGCGCTTGCACCATCGAACGATCGTCTCCGGAACGGTACCGGCTCTGGACGCGGCAGCGCTGACCTTGATTGGCTTGGGCCAAGTCCTATGGATATCGTGCATCCTAAATCCTCTCGCCCACTGTTCCGCCACTGTTTTCAGTGGGGCCGACGCGGCATGTGACGGCGCCGGGAACTATCCCAGCGCGCACCGGTTTTCTCTTTGAAGGGACTGCGAACCCACGGAATGCGGGATAATGGTTGAACTTGTAGTTTTGGAGATGGCGACGGCGCGGCAACACGCGAAACGCGCGGAACTCTCTCTGAAGGAAGCAGAGGCAATGCTTGATGAGAATTGCGGGATCGCTGTTGCCATCGCACTTTGCGACCGCATACGACACAGCCAGGCGCGAGCGAAAGCAGCCAAGCGCAGGCTGATGAAGATCAGCGAAGCAGGAAGCTGGAGCGCCGACTTCGGCTCTGGAATTCTCTTCCCTCCTAAGCCATCCCCCGAAAGGGGGCTCTGGTTTTGGTTCTGAATCTTCTTTTGGTTCTGTTTCTGGAATCTGCTTTTGCTTCTGTATCTGTATCTGCTTCTTCTTATATCGAGACCCTATCGATAGCCTATCCATAGCCTGTCACCTCAAAACGGGCTGGAGGAGTTGGCGATTGAGGGCGCCGTGATGTAGGCGCCCCCATATTCGGTCTCCGCAAACTCCCGCTCTACCCGGTCCTGAACGGCAGGGCTCTCAAGCTTGCAGATGTGGTTGTAGATTCCGGCGGCGTGCTTGCCGTTTGTCGGCGGCGAGGTCTTGAACCACCGGCAAACGTAGATCTCATCCGTCTCGGGGTCGTGGACGACCAGGTCACCGCCCACCAGCGCCGCGAGGTTTTCGAGGTACTGATCCATGAGCCAGCCGAGATCCGCCACAGCGTAGGCGGCAGGCAGCTTGCAGCAGCCCGCGCTAGTCTGGTGCGGCCCAGTGCTGAAATAGAACCACAGCAGCCGCTCTTCGGCGGTGAGGGCTAGGAACCTCCTAGAGCGCCATACGTCCGGGCTGACCTTGTGAAACTGGCGGGCGGCTTTCCTCATTCGACCGTCCCCCCACAAGAACTTGCGGCGGCGAACTCTCCGAAGTGGTGAAGCTCGGCTTGGCGCCGGGCTGAGATTGCCTCCTCTTTATCGGCAAATCGACCAAGGGTGATGCAACGGCTATCCAGGCCGATATACGCTTCCCAGCGTTGAACGCTGGTGACGAAGGAAACCCCTACAGTGCCGCTGGAATTTGCCTTGCCCGGGCGTCGATTCCTTGAGTTCTGGAGGTGGGTCGCCTCGCGAAGGTTTTTCCACCGATTATCGGCCCGCATTCCGTTGCGATGGTCGAGCAGATGCTTCGGCCACTTCCCGGTTTGCATAAGCCAGATGACGCGGTGAGCCCGATATAGGCGATAGTCGATTTCAACCTGGGTGTATCCATCGGCAGTGCGGGTGCCGGCGAGGGCGCCGCGTTGGCAGCCCCTCGCAACCCGCCACGTAAGAGCGCCTGTCTCGGGATCGTAGAGGAGCAGTTCCCGTGCCCGTTCGGCGGTTAGAGCAGGGGCCTTTGCGCGACGCTGAGCAATAGTTGCTTTCGCCATCAGCGCACCCCCAGCCCTGCCAATCGGCAGATCTCGAATGCGGTTGCCGGAGCCAACTGAAAGCGCGCCGAAATAACGGCGATTGCGTATGTGCCGTCATCGATAGCAATTGCAGTTTCAGCCTGGGTGGGGTAGAAATGAGCCGCTACAGCTTTCGTTTCTACAGAGCCGCCGTTCCCCTGCCAGGGTGCGGCGGTTTCGCTATGGAGATGCATGTGCTCGCACCTCCGTCAGGCCGCTACCGAAGTGGACTTGCGGCGGTTGCCGTCAATCCAGGCATCGAGGTCTTCGGGCTTGTAGACGACCGTGCGGCCGAGCTTGATGTACTCGGGGCCGGCGCCGGTCAGGCGGAGTTTTTCAAGAGTGGAAACAGAGAGCCCGACGTAACGTGCCGCACCGTCGGTACGGAGGGTCTTGGGGGCTTCAACGCCTGTGATTGACATAGTGTTTGCCTCATTCAACCGCCCGGAAAATCCGTAGGCGTAGAGGCAACATGCAACGGCACTGTGCGGACAGTCATTTTGCAACTAAGGCAAACGTCTTACGCGCCTTACTTGCCTTAACTGCCAAATCGCTACTGTCTTCGAGAGAACTGTATTGGCGGAAGGGTGCTATTTCCTACGGCCGGCCGCTCTCAGTATGGTTTCTGCGCTGGGGGTTCGGCGGTTCACTCCGGGCACAGGCTTTTTTTCTTTCCAAGCTATATCCATTGCGTTGGCAACAGCCTGCACCAACTCCGCATCCTTTAACTCCGTCCGGGGAGGGATGCCGACGGGCCAAAGTGCGGTCAAGAACGGCTGCACCAGAGCTTGACCCTCGGGCTGTCTGTTTCGTCTAGCCGCCGCTGTTCCACCGCTGTTTTCAGCGGCGGGACCGACGACGCCGAGCTTGGGTTCGCTTTGGATGGATGGCAGTTCATTTATTGCATGGTCGGGTCTTGCGGCTGCGAACGATGGATACCGGTCACTTTCCATCGAGACAATCCAGGCCTGAAGGCTCGTCAGATCGATCTCTGCAGGGTAAATTTCTCTGACATAGTAATGGCTGCCTACCTTCAAAAAAGTTGGATCTTGAGACAAGTCGGCGGTGCCGCTGAAGACAATTTGCCCACGCTCTTCGTACCGCCCACGAGCTGCAATGCGGCTCGTATCGCAGGCAGCGCGTAGAAGTGGCTTCGCTTTGAAATCAGTCAGAAACAATCGCCGACAAGCGCGCTCGACCGCTTCCAAAAACGGAACCCAAACTTGTTGTTCCATCGCTGCACCTCGCGAGCACCTCGAAAGGGTCGCAGGGAAGCCGGGAGGTGCACCCCGGTTTGTCGGCTGGCCGGCCTATCCCTGCGAACTGTTAGCCGGTCTTGTCCTTCTTCAAGGGGATGACTTCGGCGGACTTCTTTTCTTCGCCCATCGCCGCAGCGATGGTGTTTCCTATGGCGTCGGACGCCTTGCGCAACGGATCGGCGTGCAGGTGTGCATACCGTTCGGTTGTGCGGGCCTGCGTATGCCCCAACAGCTTGCCGACGATTGGCAGCCCGATATTGGCGCCTACGCCGATGGAGGCATGGGTATGCCGCAAGTCATGAATGCGCACACGGAAATTCGGGTTGTCAGCATCACCAACCAGGCCAGCACGCTTCCGCACCATCTGCCACGGTCGCTTGAGGTCTGAGCGCGGCCGGCTTTCAATCTTCCCGCCTTTGAGCGTCTTGGGCTTGCCGGGGATCACGTATCGATCGACGCGCGGGAGATCAGCCAGCACCATCTGAGCCGGGGCATTCAAGATGATAGTCTTCTGGCCGGTCTTGCTGTCAGGGAGCAGCAGCAGCCCGCGCTCAAGATCCACCATGATCCATTCAAGGTGCAGGATTTCTCGCAGGCGCGCGCCGGTAAGGATGAACAGCCGCAGAGCGGCGGCCGATGCCGGATCGATCTTGACCCGCCGATTTTCAGCTTTTGGCGCATGCTTCGCCTTCTTATCGGGATCTGGTTCCCAGGCAATGCCGACCGTCTCAGCTTCGCGGATGGCATCGCCGAGCCGCAAGAGTTCATCCGAGGTCAGGAAGCGCTCACGCTTGGCCTCGCGGTATTTGGCAATGCCAGCCGCAGGGTTTTCCATTTTGGGGAGAATCTTGCCCTTCACTGCCCATCCATACATCGAGCTAACCACGTCGCGAACGCGGTTCGCCGTCGTCGGCTTGGCCTTGAGGCTGAGCACCAGTGCGGCAATGTCGCTCGGCGTCACGGCGACGGCCTTGCGGGTTCCGAGGCGCGGCACCGCGTAGGCGTTCAGCATGTGCGCGTATTGAGCATGCGTGTTCGGTTTCTTGATCGCCTCGATGTGATCAAGGAAGGCTTCAGCAAGCTTGGCAAAGGTGATAGCGCCACGTTCCTCTGCTCTATCCCGTGATGGGTCTTGGCCTTTGACAACTGAAGCCAGAAGGTCTTTCGCCACGTCGCGGGCCTGGTCTGGCGTCACCTTACCCACCTTGGCAATCGTCACGCGCTTGACCGGCGCCGATCGACCTGAGCCAGCGCGATAACGCACGATATAAGACATGCCGCCAGTTGCCCGGACGCGAAGACCAAACCCGATCAGCTCGCTATCGAAGATGTAGAAATCAGTGCCGTTCGGCCTTGTGGCGTCAACCAGACGCTTGGTAATCTTGACCGTCTTGCCGAGTTCGGACATTGCAGCACCATTTTCGAGCTGGGCACCACCGGGGCACCCCAAAAACGGAAGCGCCGCGATACAGCAAGAAATACTGTAACCGATTTGCATTGAAAACAATAGCTTTCCGGATACTGGCTGCAACGAACGGAAACAGAACGAAAGAAAGGCCGTATGAATGGCATTCAAGAGGTCGTCGGTTCGATTCCGATTGGCTCCACCAAACAGTCTTTCTGTGATGCTCGGTTTCGCGGCATTGGCGCTTGTCGCTTGTGAATCGGTATCCGAGGCCCCGCCTCCTCCTCAACCTGCCCCGGCTGCTGTCGCGGCTTCCGCTGTCCCGGACACTGCGGTGCTCGACCAAACCGTGGCGGTCACGCCTCCGGGCAAGAGTGTCCCCGCCCGATATGCGGCGTTTTCAGGCATTTGGGCGGGACGGCTGGATGGCACCTTTGAAGGCAAGCTGGCCGTGCTGACCGTTTCACCGGCCGGGCAGGTGACGGTCAGCTACGCGTGGGGCGATATGGCCGACAACAAGCCGGGGATCGCCGACGGCGCCGGCAGGATCGCCGGGAACACATTAAAGCTTGGACGCCTGCCGAACGGCGCAGACATCACGTTTACGATGCAGCCTGACGGAACGCTGGCCGGCACCTACACGCTTGCCGGCCAGACCTATAGGGGCCAGTTCGCCAAGCAATAGCGGCGGGCGGTCGCGTCGCCTTCTGCCGTGTCGGCCGGGCTCGAATCGGCTATGCCTCTCCCATGCAGGAAACGTCCCTCTATGCACCGGTGAAGCGGTTCCTCGAGAGCCTCGACTTCACCGTCAAAGGCGAGGTCGGCGGCTGCGACATCGTCGGGTTGCGCGAAGGCGAGCCGCCCGTGGTCGTCATCTGCGAGCTGAAGCTGCAGTTCAATCTCGAGCTCGTTCTGCAAGGCGTCGATCGGGCGGCGGCCTGCGACGAGGTCTGGCTCGCCGCGCGGATGTCGGCGCGCGGCAAGGGCCGCGAGCACGATCGGCGTTTTCGCGCGCTCTGCCGCCGGCTCGGCTTCGGCCTGCTCGCGGTCGACGGGAAAGGCAAGGTCGAGTTGCTGCTCAGCCCGGCCGCCGTGCCGCCGCGGCGCGACCCGAGGCGGCGCTCGCGGCTGGTCGAGGAGCATCACCGCCGCAAGGGCGATCCGTCCATCGGCGGCAGCACGCGGCAAAAGCCGATCATGACCGCATACCGCCAGGAAGCAATTGCCTGCGCCGCCGCCATGGCCGACGGCCCGAAGCGGCCGCGCGATTTGAAACTCGTTGCCCCCCGCGCGGCCAGCATCCTGCTGCACAACTATTATGGCTGGTTCGCCAGGGCCGAGCGCGGCATCTACGCTCTGACCGAACTCGGGCAGGCTGCCTTGCAGTCGCAAGGGGTCCTCGACGGTCCGCCGCAGGTCGCTCCGTTTCAAGTCGAGCAGCTTGGAGCGAAGCTCGGCGCGTGAGCGGCTGACGCCGCTCGCGCAGTGTCGGCTGCCGATCGAAATCGTCGAATCGCACCATGCGTGGTTGACTCACCTCTTCGTTCATGCAGGAATTGGTTGGACCATTGAACCACTTTCGGAATTCACCAGCGTGACCGACCCTCTCCCGCCGATCCAGACGACGGCCCGCGATGATGCGGTCCTGAAGGCGTTGGCCGGCTTCGTGCGGCAGGAGGCGTTGGGTCCCGGTGAAAAACTGCCGACCGAGCGCATCCTGGCCGAGCGCCTTAAGGTCAGCCGCAACACGGTTCGCGAGGCACTCACCCGCTGGGAGGGGCTGGGCCTCGTCGAGCGGCGCCAGGGCAGCGGCACTTACCTCAAGGCGGCGGTCTCGCCCGACATGCTGCACATGCCGCTGACCCTTGCCGGCGGCAACGACTTCGGCGGCCTGATGCGCACCCTGGAGATCCGCCGCGCGCTGGAGGCCGAGGCCGCCGCTCTTTGCGCCGTCCGCGCCGGCAAGGCTGAGGTCGCCGAGATCGAGCGCAAGCTCGACATCATGGAAGAAGCCTTCCACAGCCGCGCCGGCATGTCGTCGGAGGAAGACTGGGAGTTCCACCAGTCGGTCTACCGCGCCTCCGGCAATCCGCTGTTCGAGCAGATCATCAGCGCCATGCACGAGCTGTTCCACCGCTTCTGGGAGCATCCGCTCGGCGTGCGCGATTTCGGCCATGCCAGCTTTCCCTATCACCGCACCATCTTCGACTGCATCGCCGCGCACGACCCGGAGGGAGCCCGGGCCGAAGCGCTGAAGCTCATCGCTACTGTCGAAAACGACCTCAAGCGCGGCGCCGCCAACCTCAAGCTTTTGGACCGCAAATGAACGAGCATCCCACAGGGTTCGACCCGGCTTCTTTGGCCAGCGACTATCTCGGCGAGGCGGCGACTCTTCTCGCGCATGACGATCCGTTCCCCGGCGGCGCTGTGGTGCCGCCGATCTACCAGACATCGCTCTTCACCTTCGACAATTACGCCGACATGGCCGACACCTTTGCCGGCAGGAGAAGGCAGCCGATCTATTCGCGCGGCGACAACCCAACGGTGATGGAATTCGAGGCGCGTGTTGCGGCCTTGGAAGGCGCGGAAGCCGCGCGGGGCTTCTCCAGCGGCATGGCGGCTATCAGCGCCACCGTGCTTGCCTTCGTCGGCGCCGGCGAGCGGATCGTTGCCGTACGCAACTGCTATGGCGACGCTTACCGCCTGTTCGAGCGCCTGTTCCCGCGCTTGCAAATCAAGGTCGACTATGTCGACGGCTCGGACCCCGATGCGGTGGCGGCGGCGCTTCCGGGCGCCAAGCTGCTCTACCTCGAAAGCCCCACCTCGATGATGTTCGAGCTGCAGGACATTGAGCACCTGACCCGGCTGGCCAAGGAGCGGGGCATCGTCACCACCATCGACAATTCCTGGGCGACGCCCGTCTTCCAGAAGCCGATTTCGCATGGTGTCGATCTGGTGCTGCACTCGGCTTCGAAATATCTCGGCGGCCACAGCGACACCGTCGCTGGCGTGGTGGCGGGCTCGGCCGCGCATATCAAGCACATCAACGAGCAGACCTATTCGTCGCTTGGCGGCAAGCTGTCGCCTTTCGAGGGCTGGCTTCTGCTGCGCGGCCTGCGCACGCTGCCGCTGCGGTTGCCGCATCATATGAAGAGCGGTCTCACGCTCGCCGAGCGGCTGAAGGCGCATGGCAAGGTCGAGCGGGTCAACCATCCCGCCTACTCCAATCATCCCGGCAAGAAGACGCTTGCCGGCTATGCCGGGCTGTTCTCTTTCGAGGTCGCGGAAGATGTCGACATTCCGGCTTTCGTCGATGCGCTGAAGCTGTTCCGCATCGGCGTCAGCTGGGGCGGCCATGAAAGCCTGGTCGTGCCCGCCAAGGCCTCGCTCGAGCAGACGCCGGGTCTCAATTCGATGGCGCGCTTCGGCGTCAGCCCCCGAACCATCCGCTTCAATGTCGGATTGGAGAACGTCGAGGACCTCTGGGCCGACATCGCCCAGGCCTTCGACAAGGCAAAAAAATAAGGTGTTCAAAATGGGAGTTCCGAACATGAAAAGACTGACAATCCTGCTTGCCGCCGCTGCCGGCCTCGCGATTTCCGCCGGGGCCGCGCTGGCCGACACCACCATCAAGATGGTCGAGGTCATCACCAGCCCGCCGCGCACCGAATTCCTGAAGAAGCAGATCGCCGAATTCGAGCAGGCCAATCCCGGGATCAAGGTCGAGCTCGTCTCGCTGCCCTGGGGCCAGGCGTTCGAGAAGTTTCTCACCATGGTTCAGGCCGGCGACACGCCCGACGTGGTCGAGATGCCGGAGCGCTGGATGGGCCTCTATGCCAACAACGGCCAGCTCGAGGATCTCGGCCCCTACATGGCCAAATGGGACGACGCCAAGACGCTCGGCGACCGGGCCAAGCAGTTCGGCTCGACAGTCAACAACACCCAGTTCATGATCCCTTACGGCTACTATGTGAACGCGCTGTTCTGGAACAAGAAGCTGTTCAAGGAAGCGGGTCTTGACCGTCCGCCGGAAAACCTCGACGAGTTCGTCGAGTTCTCCAAAAAGATCTCCGCCATCCCCGGCAAATACGGCTATTGCCTGCGCGGCGGGCCCGGCGCCTTCAACGGCATGCACATGTTCATGAACATCGCCAACGGCAAGGGGGGCTACTTCACCGAGGACGGCACTTCGACCATCAACGAGGAGGGCTCGGTCAAGGGGCTGCAGATGCTGGCCGACATGTACAAGAACGGCCTGGCGCCGAAGGATTCCGTGAGCTGGGGCTTCAACGAGACGGTGACCGGCTTCTATTCCGGCACCTGCGCCATGCTCAACCAGGATCCGGACGCGCTGCTCGGCATCGCCGACAAGATGAGCGCCGACGACTTTGCGGTCGCGCCGCTGCCGGTCGGCCCGAGCGGCAAATCCTATCCGACGCTGGGCTATGCCGGCTGGGCGATGTTCGCCAATTCGCAGCACAAGGACGAAGCCTGGAAGCTGATGGCGACGCTGCTGTCGCCCAAGGACAATCTGGAATGGGCCAAGGAAGTCGGCGTCGTCCCGATCCACAACGGCGCCGATCAGGACGCCCACTTCAAGACCGAGCAGTTCAAGGGCTGGTTCACCGAGCTCAACGACAGCTCGAAATATGAAATGGTGACGCCGCCGACCCATCTGGAAAACCTCGGCAACTTCGTCGACCAGGTGGCGATCAAGAACTTCCAGGAAGTGCTGCTTGGCCAGAAGCCGGCCAAGCAGGTGGCCGACGAGTGGGCGGCGTTCCTGACCAAGGAGCAGCAGGCCTGGCTAGCCAAGAACAAGAAGTGACCTTTCTTCCTTCTCCCCGCTTGCGGGGAGAAGGTGTCACCCGATGAATGTCGCCCAAAAGTGCGAAGCGGTTTTGGGAGAACGACATTCACGGACTAGTGACGGATGAGGGCAGCGCCGAATCCTGAAAGTCGCCTCCGCTCCTCATCTGCCTGCCCTCCTCCGCAGCAGCTGCGCTGCAGCTACGGAGGGTGAACCGGCGTCTTCTCCCCGTGAACGGGGAGAAGGACGCTGTCGCCACGCTGGCCTCACCATCACCCGTAGAGCCAAATCGAATGACCTACGCAGTGTCCGAAATCCGATCGACCGGCCGGCCGCGCAAGAAGCGGCTGAGCAAGGCCGCGATCGAGCCCTGGCTCTATCTTTCGCCGGCTATCGTCCTGCTGGTCGTCGTGCTCCTGGTGCCGCTGATCATCGGCATCAGCTATTCCTTCCGCAAATTCTCCGCCTTCAAATCGGAATATGTCGGGCTCGGCCAGTACCAGGCGATGCTCTCCGACGCGGTGCTCGGCCAGGCGCTGGTCAACACGCTTTGGTGGACGGCCGCCAGCCTGTTCTTCCAGTTCTTCCTCGGGCTTGGTCTGGCGCTGCTGCTCGACAAGCCCTTTTATGGCCGCAAGGTCGTGCAGGCCGTGGTGTTCCTGCCCTGGGCGGTGCCGTCCTTTCTTTCCGGCCTTACCTGGGCCTGGCTGTTCAACCCGATCATCGGCCCGCTGCCGCACTGGCTTTTCGCGCTCGGCCTGAAGGCCGAGCCGACCAACGTGCTTTCCGATCCGGCCACAGCTATGTGGGGGCCGATCGTCGCCAACATCTGGTTCGGCATTCCCTTCTTCGCCATCACTCTGCTTGCGGCGTTGAAGTCGATCCCGTCGGAACTGCATGAGGCGGCAGCCATCGACGGCGCCTCGCCCTGGCAGCGCTTCACCAAGGTGACGCTGCCGTTCCTGGCGCCGACCATCGTCATCACCGTCATGCTGCGCACCATCTGGATCGCGACCTTCGCCGACCTGATCTTCGTCATGACCGAGGGCGGACCGGCAGGCTCGACCAGCACGGTGCCGGTCTACATCTATGTCAGCGCCTTCAAGTCGCTGGACAAAGGCTATGCGTCCGCAGTCGCGGTGCTGCTGCTGGTGCTGCTCATTGCCTATGCGGTTGGCCTGATCGCCATCCGCCGCACGCTTGTGAGGCATGTCTGATGATTGCCGGCCGCTCCACCTCCTCGCGCATCGCTGGCGGCATCGGCCTCTACGCCGCGATCGCCGCCTATGTCGTCTTCGCGCTGTTCCCGATCTTCTGGACGCTGAAGATCTCTGTGACGCCGGAGCGGCTGCTCTATTCCGAAGGCATAACCTTCTGGCCATCGGAAATGACGCTCAAGAACTTCGACACCGTGCTGGAGGCTTCCGACTTCCCGCGCTACTTCTTGAACAGCGTCATCGTCTCGGTGTCGACGGCGGCACTGGTCACGGTCATCGCCACGCTTGCCGGCTATGCGATGTCGCGCTTTACCTTCCGCGGCAAGGCCACTTTAGCGATCCTGCTCTTGCTGACCCAGACTTTCCCGTTGGTCATGGTCATCCCGCCGATCTACCGCATCATGGGCGATCTCGGCCTGACCAACAGCCTGACCGGGCTGATCATCATCTACACCGCCTTCAACACCGCCTTCGCCACCTTCCTCATGCAGTCCTTCTTCGACAGCATTCCGAAGGATCTGGAGGAGGCGGCGATGATCGACGGCTGCACGCGCGCCCAGGCCATGCGCCGGGTGATCGTGCCGCTCACCTTGCCCGGCATGGGGGCGACGCTCGGCTTCGTCTTCACCGCCGCTTGGAGCGAATTGCTGTTCGCGCTGATGCTGATCTCCAGCGACGAGCAGAAGACCTTTGCCGTCGGCCTGCTCACCTTCATCGGCAAGTTCGCCGTCGACTGGGGGCAGATGATGGCGGCCTCCATCCTGGCGCTGATCCCGGTCTGCATCTTCTTCGCCTTCCTGCAACGCTATCTCGTCACCGGCCTTACCGCCGGCGCTGTCAAAGGATAATCGATGGCTTCCGTCACGCTGCAACATGTCGAGAAGGACTATGGAGCGCTGCGCATCCTGCACGGCGTCGATCTCGAGATCGCCGACGGCGAGTTCGTCGTGCTGGTCGGCCCGTCCGGCTGTGGCAAGTCAACGCTGCTGCGCATGATCGCCGGCCTGGAGGAGGTCACCGGCGGCGAGATCCGAATCGGCGAGCGGCTGGTCAACGATGTGGCGCCGAAGGACCGCGACATCGCTATGGTGTTTCAGTCCTATGCGCTCTACCCGCATATGGACGTCTCCTCGAACATGGGCTTCAGCCTGATGCTGAAGAAGGCCGAGAAGACGACGATCGACGGCAGGGTGGGCGCCGCCGCCAAGCGCCTCGGTCTGGAGACGTTTCTCGGCCGCCTGCCGCGCCAGCTTTCCGGCGGTCAGCGCCAGCGCGTCGCCATGGGCCGCGCCATCGTGCGCGATCCCAAAGTCTTCCTGTTCGACGAGCCGCTGTCGAACCTCGACGCCAAGCTGCGCGTCCACATGCGCGCCGAGATCAAGGCGCTGCACCAGCAGCTGAAGACGACCTCGGTCTATGTCACGCACGACCAGGTCGAGGCGATGACCATGGCCGACCGCATCGTCGTCATGCATGACGGCTATGTGCAGCAGGTCGGTCATCCGCTGGAGCTCTACGATCGTCCCGCCAACACTTTCGTCGCCGGGTTCATCGGCTCGCCCGGCATGAATTTTTTGCCGGCAAAGGTCGCCAAGGGCGGCAAGGTCGATGCCGTGCTGGCCGACGGCCAGAAGCTGAGGCTGCCGGACGGATTGCCGCTGAAGGATGGCGATGCGCTGACCGTCGGGCTGCGGCCGGAACACATCCGGCTGGCCGACGACGGCCCGCTGAAAGGTCAGGTCGAGGTCGTCGAGCCGCTCGGCCTGTCGACGCAATTCTATGTCAGGCTGGCCAACCAGCAGATCTGCGTCTTCGTCATGGGCCGCAGCAATGTCAAACCGGGCGACGCGGTCCGCCTCGCCGCCGACCCAGCGGCGCTGCATCTGTTCGATCCGGCAAGCGGCGCTCGCATCGGATAGGTCAGCGCCGGCGGAAGGCGTCCAATGTGTAATCGGACCGGTCAGGTCGCCTAGATCGGCCAATATCCCGGACAAGACCAGCGTCGTCGCCACGCCTGCACCGGCCCCGCCTGCGCTGTCGTGCTCGACGCGAATCCTTCTCCTCCGAGATCGTCGGCGAGAACCTCTTGAGGAAGACGGCGATCTGGCGCAATTGTGGACCGACAACATGGAATTGGCCCGCCATGCGCGCCGCTTCATCGACGTCGGCCTGGAGACCGCCCGGCGCAAGGCCGAACTCCACTCGGCCTCGCAAGAGCCCTGACGCTTCGATACTGCCGCGAGGTGAATTGCGGTTTTCGGCAGCCGCGCTCTGCTAGACTCCCGTGATTCGTCTCGACAGGGAACGGCATGAGCAAGGCTCTCGGCACATTCGCATTGGTCACGGTTCTGAGCGCCTTGCTGATGGCGCTGTCGCTGGCGGTCGCCAAGCACGGCTACCCTCAAGGCGCCTTCGGCGTTAAGCGCCTCGACGGCATTGCCGACGCGGGTTCGTTCCTGGCCATCGCCGCCATTTATTTCTTCAGCGCGCTGTTGATGTTGATCCTGCCCATCCGCGCCGCCGGGGTTGTGCTTACGCATGCCGCCGACGCGATCTTCTGGGCAACGATCGTGCTGTTCGCCGCCATTGTCGGTTCGCTTCTCGCTCGATGGGCGCTCGGCCAGCGTGAGGTGCCTTGGACCCTTCTCAACTGGCGCTTCCTGTTCGTCCCGGCGATCGTCGGCGCGCATCTCGCCATGAATGAGCTTCGCCGCAACATCTTGCTCAGAAGCCTGTTCTTCGTCATCTTCGCCGCGGCAACGCTCGCCTGCCTGTTCTGGTCGTTTTCCGTCTGAAGGAGGCCGTCAGGGCTTTGTCGTGACAGGGGGCGCGGACGAAGCCGGTGGACTTCCACCGCCGCGCGCCTACCTTTATCGAAAGCTTCTCGGGTAGACGTTTCCGCAGACCATGGCTATATCATTTGTCTGACAAATGACCGGCGCTTTGCCACGCCAGCCAATCTCGAAGAAGCAAGCCAATCTCGAAGGAATGAAGATGACCGTGCTCCGCAAGAACCTGATCGACGGCGAGTGGCTGGGCGAGGCCGGCTCGCGCAACATCAACCCGTCGAACACCAACGATGTGGTCGGCGAATACGCCTCGGCCGGGCCGGAGGAGGCCAAGCAGGCCATCGCGGCCGCCAAGGCGGCCCTCCCGGCCTGGTCGCGCTCCGGCCCGCTGGCGCGCCATGCCGTGCTGAAGAAGACTTCCGACGAGATCATGGCGCGCAAGGACGAGATCGGCCGGTCTCTCGCTCGCGAAGAAGGCAAGACCCTGGCCGAAGGCGTCGGCGAAACCATCCGCGCCGCGCAGATCTTCGACTTCTTCGCCGGCGAGACGCTGCGGCTGTCTGGTGAGCTTGTGCCGAGCGTGCGCCCCGGCGTCGGTGTCGAGATGACCCGCGAAGGCGTCGGCGTGGTTGGCATCATCACGCCGTGGAACTTCCCGATCGCCATTCCCGCCTGGAAGATTGCGCCTGCGCTGGCCTACGGCAACACCATCGTCTTCAAGCCGGCGGAACTGGTCCCCGAAAGTGCCTGGACCATCGTCGACATCCTGCATCGTGCCGGGCTGCCGAAGGGCGTTCTCAACCTCGTCATGGGCAAGGGCTCTGTCGTCGGCCAGGCCATGCTCGACAGCCCGGACGTCAACGCCATCTCCTTCACCGGCTCTGTCGGCACAGGCAAGCGTGTCGCCGCGGCGAGTGTCGAGCATATGCGCAAGTTCCAGCTCGAGATGGGCGGCAAGAACCCGCTGGTCGTGCTCGACGATGCGGACCTTGCGGTGGCCGTCGATTGTGCCGTCAACGGCGCCTATTTCTCGACCGGCCAGCGTTGCACCGCGTCCTCGCGCCTCATCGTCACCGAAGGGATCCACGACCGCTTCGTCGACGCCATGAAGGAACGCCTGGACAAGCTGGTCATCGGCGACGCGCTGGACGCCAAGACCCAGATCGGCCCGGTCGTCGACCAGACCCAGCTCAAACAGGATGAGGACTATATCGCCATCGGCCGCCAGGAAGGCGCTGAACTCGCCTTCGGCGGCGAGCGGCTGGAGCGCGAAACTCCCGGCTTCTATCTCAGGCCGGCGCTGTTTACCGGCGCCACCAACGCCATGCGCATCTCGCGCGAAGAAATCTTCGGCCCGGTCGCCAATGTCATCCGCGTCAAGGATTATGACGAGGCGCTGACTGTGGCCAACGACACGCCGTTCGGCCTGACCTCCGGCATCTGCACGACCAGCCTGAAGCACGCGACGCATTTCAAGCGCAATTCCGAAGCCGGCATGGTGATGGTCAACCTGCCGACGGCGGGCGTCGACTTCCATGTGCCGTTCGGCGGCCGCAAGGGCTCGAGCTACGGCCCGCGCGAGCAGGGCCGCTACGCCATGGAGTTCTACACCACCGTCAAGACGGCCTACACGTTCGCCGGCTGACGGGCAGGCGTCATGACCTCTGACTTTGCCGGAATGGCCTGGCTCAACCCGCCGCCGCACCATGTGTTCGGCGACGGGACGCTGCATGTCCGCACCGGCAAGGAGACCGATTTTTGGCGCGAGACCTTCTACGGCTTCCGCCGCGACAATGGCCATTTCCTCTATCGTCCCGTCGCGGGCGACTTCAGCGCCGGGGTCACCGTCAAGGGCGAATACAAGGCGCTCTACGATCAGGGCGGGCTGATGCTGCGGCTCAGCGAAACGCACTGGATCAAGGCCGGCATCGAATACACGGACGGCCTCGCCTATTTTTCCGTTGTCGTCACCAACGACACCTCCGACTGGTCGCTGGTCAGCATTCCGACAGACCCCGACGGCGTGAGGATTCGTCTGACCCGCCACGCCGAAGCCATTCGCGTTCAGTACCTCGATGCCGCGGACGGCCGCTGGAAACCGGTGCGGCTGGCCCATTTCCCGGTCTCGCGGAGCGTCGACGTCGGCATGATGTGCTGCTCGCCGCAGCGCGAAGGCTTCGAGGTGATGTTCTCGGGCTTCAGCGTTGGCCCGCCAATCGCGAGAGAGTTGCACGATTGATGGTGGCGCGGCGCTACCCGCGCGCACCTGCGACGCTGCCCTTCGCGGCCGGCTGTTTCTGGAGGGAAACTGGGAAAGGCGGGGCCTCACCAGGGGACGTGCTGTATCTCCAGCCGCGGCAGTCCGATCGGCCTGATGCCGAGATCGTTCGCCAGGGCACCGAAACTCTCGGTCTCGATCAGGTCGCGATAGGGGATCTCCGGAAAGCGAAGGCCGCCGCGATGCAAGGCGGCATCGACCAAGAGCATGGTGCCGCCGACACCGTCCAGGCCGATGCTGTCGAGGTGGCGGACATCGCTCATATGCAGCCTTGCATGTGTGTGCCGCGGAGGCTGATAGAGACCGTCGTGAACATGGCGGAAGTAGTTATGATCTCTGTTGTGCCGCACAGTGACGAAACTGTTGAGGTCGAAGCTGTCGCCGCCTGGGACTTTCACGCAGTGCGGCGCGACGATGCGGTGCCCCCTTGCAATCAGCCGGGTCACGACGTCCGCTGGAAAACGCCAGACATCGATGTCGATCCACAGCGCCCAGTCGTCCTCGTCTCTCAGCCCGTGATCGATCAGATGGTTACGCACCTTGGCGATGCCGCTGCGCCTGAAGCGTTGCAGCTGCCGGTTCGCTCGCTTGTCGCGGTCAAGCTCGGTGCCGAGTTTTTTCCGCAGCAGCACGACATCGCGATAGTCCTTGCCCAGGGCTGCAGTGGCGCCTTGCAACCGCTCCCAGCTGCCATCTGAACTGTCGCCTTCGCAAAAGACGAGCTTCATCTTGTCTCTTGGGAAGTCGAGCTGCCGCAACGCGGCGAGGAATGGCTCTATGTGTTGGGCCGCATCGCGCAGCGGCACCAGCACGGCGAGGTTGGATCCCAATGGCGGCGGCGCCGCGATGGCCGCTTGGCTGACGCTTTGCCGGGCGGCTTGCTCATCGGAAACAGTCCCGCGCGTCAGGCGGTGTCGGGCCTGGTAGATCAACTTGCGCAGCCTATGCCGCAACCGGGTGGGCCTCTCCGGCGTCCACCATGTGCCCGCCCAGTGGTGGATCGACAATGTCATGCCGCCGCTGCCCGCCCGCTTTCCCGACGAATCGAGAGGCGAGTACAATTCGGCCGGATGGATCGCAAACGCCGTCTGGTCAGGATAGCCGAGTTGCGCGGAGGTAAGCACGCACGGCCCGGTGGCGTCGATCGCCTGTTTTGCGCGGACGAGCCCGGGCAGGAACGACAGCAAATGAAGCCAGAACGGGTGCCCCGGCGGGCTGGCCATGGTCCCGTTGAACAGAAGGTAAGGCAATCCGCGAAAGTCCGCCTGCACGCGTGCGTGGGCGTCCGGCTCCGTGCAGAACACGATCCGATCCTCGCCCAGGAGCGGATCGAACGGCGCCACGCATTCGCAATCGATATCGGCATAGACCCCGCCGAAATGGTGGAGAAGCAGATAGCGGCCCGCGTCGGCGCGCAGAATGCCATATTCGTAGCTGCAAAAGGTCGGCAGGAAGCCGGGATAGTGTGCGGCCACGAACTCGAGCAAAGTCCGATCGTTCCAGAACATCATCGTCCAGTCCGGATGATGCCGCTTCCAGCTCTCGACATAGCCTTGGAAACGGGCCGGGACGATGTCGGTCTTCCACGTCTGGTGCAGGATTTTCGGGATCATCCGCGGCTCACGGCTTGAACTTGGTGACAGTCGGCGTCGACGCGGGTGGCATCCAGGCCCAGGCCCTGACCGACGGCATCGCGGATCGCCTGCGGCCCGAACCGCGACCACGCGGCCTCGTGGGCCCGGGCGCGAACGCTGGCCATGCGCGCATGGTCGGAACAAAGTCTGACCGCTATGTCGGCCAATCCCTCGTCGGTGTCCGACAGAAGCACCTCGTCGCCCTCGATCAGGTTGAGACCCTCGGCTGCCAGCGGCGTTGCAATGACCGGGACCCCCCAGGCCATTGCTTCGAGGATCTTGATGCGCGTGCCGCCGCCCATGGCAAGCGGGACGATGCCGAGATGGGCAACGGACAACAGAGGTCTGATATCGTCCGGATCCTCGACCAGACTGACCCCATCCAGTCTTGCCAGGGCGCGAACGCGCGACTCGGGCGAACGCCCGGCAAGAACGAGCTTCGCGGTCGGCAGCGTCTGGCGAATGCGGGGCAAGATGGTGTGCCCCAGCCGCTCGGCGGCGTCGACGTTCGGCTGATAGCTCAGATGGCCAACATAAAGGATGAGCGGAAACGCGTCCGAGACGGCTCGTTGCAGCGGCAGTAGCCGCGGCAGATCGTCCGCTCGCGGGATGCCGTTTGGCACGATGTGGACGGGGACTTGCGGCCGGACAAACGCCTCCAGCCGCTTACGGTCCCGTTGCGAGCACACCCAGATACGGTCGACGATGGCTGCCGCCTTTCTCTCGAGCGCCCTGAGGTCTGAGGAAAACGGCCGCCAACGCTTCTTGCGCGGCAACTGACCGGCGAGATCCGATTCGACATTGTGCATGTCCAGAACGAGTTGCCGGACCATCGGCCGCAACGGAGCGAGAAATCTGAACAGACCAACGCCTTCGACGACAATAGTATCCGGGCGAAAATCCGCCACGAGCGCCTTGAGCCGCGCCAGCGCCGGGAGCGGTATCCGGCTCTCGCCCTTGGCCCTCCAGCGGGCGAGCGAAGGCGCTCGCGGTTCGGACTTGTTGATGAGCTCAGTCACGCGAATGTCCGGCCCGGGAGGTTGGACGTCGCTGCTTCGCGGCAGGAGCGAGGCCAGGCAGACCGGGCCGAACGCGGCTGCCGCCATGGCGTTGCCGAAATTCCTGAGATCGGCGCCGGACCTCGGCGGAAACGGCGGGTCGTGGCATATGATCAGCGTGCGGCGCGAGGTCGCTGAATTGGGCATTGGCGACATCCTAGCCTCAGTCTCGGTCAGTCGCCCGATTCGGATCCTGGCCAGATATCGCATCGCCTTCCAACTGCGGCCCAGCTCCTTATGCACTCGGACCGCGCGCATCATGCCGCCAGCATCGGCGAACTTGCGGTGCCTGATCAACTGTCGGGCGATCCGCTGAGCTATCCAGGCCTTCCGCCACTGCAACGCCTCCCGTTCGACCCCGACGGCAGCCAGCCCGTTCAGTTCCAGCGCTATGGCAAGGAAGGTCCTGCGCGGTGCCGTGATGAAGCGGCGCGCCATACGTTCCTCGTCATGGTGGTAGAGCAGCACCGGGGTCTCGACGGTAACCACGTCGGCACGGGCCAGCACGGCGGTCCAGTAGCAGGTGTCCTCATCGAGGCCGATCGTTTCCGGAAAGCGGAGGTTTGCGGTCGCCCAGTCGGCGACCAGCGCGCTTCCCATCGCGATTGGCCACACTTCGTTGCGAAGGTAGCGCCGCACATTCTCTCGCCGGTCCGGGACGTAGCCCTGCGGTGCCTTGAGCTTGTCCGGCCGGCCTTTTGTGCGCCGTATGCTGGCCCCGACGGCAAGGCCGGCGAGAGGCCGGCCTGCCAGCGCCGCGCTCAGCCGCGACAGGCTGCCGGGCATCACCTCGTCGTCGGCATCGAGAAAGAATATGGATGTGCCGCTTGCCCGCTCGAGTCCGACATTGCGTGCGGCGCCCGCTTTGCGCAGTCGAACGCTCACCACCTCCAGAGGCAAGCCGTGACGTTGCGCGCTTTGCCTCGCCATCGCAGCTGTCTGGTCGTTCGACCCGTCGTCGATCACGAGAATCTCGCGGATGACCGCTCTGTCGGAAGCCAGACTGCCGAGTGCCGCTTCGATGGTTGCAGCCGCATTTCTTGCCGGGATAACGACGGTAATGTCAGCCGCCACAGGTGAGCCGCTCATTGCTGTTCGAAGAAGCCACGCTTGAGCAGGCGGTCATAGCAATGCTTGAGCACCGACACGGGGCGCAGCGAAAGACTGTCAAGATTGCCCACCACCTGAGGTTCGATGTCGAATGGCGACTGGCCTTCGATCCATTTGTAGGAGGAGCCGTCCTTCAGCACCGACGGGCAGCCCACGACATAACCGCCCAGCGCCTTCGCGTGACCCACCCGGCGCCAGCCGAAATGGAGGCTGGAAGAGATCACCGGTTCCCGCGTTCTTAGATAGACATGAAATCCGCTCGGCGATTTTGCTATTGGCGTGCCGTTCGCAATCGCCTTGTGACCGGACCGCCAGGCACGGTAGCCGGCGTCGTCATCGAAATCGAGAATCATCAGGTTCCCAAATCCGCCCAATATGCCGACATTGCCGGCAAAGTCGCCAAACCAGCGCGCGACGTCGCTGCGGCCCGGCGGCTTCTGCGCCAGTTGGAAGGTGATGGAGGTGAACGCCAGTTCCTTCAGGTCCTTGCGCAGCGTCCGCAGGTGCAACGGATCATACTCCATGGCCGCGAGGTCGAGATGCTTGCCGCCGGCACGAAGCGGCAGGCAGATATAGCCGCGCTCGAACAGCCTTACGGTATAGTCGGTCAGTGCCCCAGCCTGCATCCGCCCAAATGTTCCGGGATCGAGACGTTCCCGACAATCTGTTGGGCCGAACGGTCCGTTCGTCAAGCGCCGGCGCCTTCGCCGCGACTGCCAGCACTGTCGTCAGACATTCTTGATCGACTTCCAGTGACTTAGCCGTTCTGCGATCAACTCCACGCGCCGCTGATTGTCGTTCCCGTCCAGGATGGTTAAGTCCTGCGGATCGGCGCGCAGATAGACGCCGGACGTTCGCGCATTCACCTCCGGATTCGTGTCCGAACGTGTCGTGAAATATCCGGACGCGCGCTCGGCGGATTCCAGCCGGATCTCGCCTGTCCCGTGCAGCTGCGGCGCGTTCGCGTCCAACGGCCGTTCCCCGTTCCAATAGTAGAAGATGCCCGAAGACTCTCCTTTCTCCTTCGACGCCTCGCTCCAGTATCTGGCCGACAGGCTGCCATTCTCTTGCCATGAGCGGCCGTTCAGCTCCAGCGCGCCGTTGCGGTCCCGCGAGATCCTCAGCAGACTGACCGCGGAAGGCTCCCTTGCTGTGCGCTCTGACAGGGAGAACTGCCACCAAAACCCCTCTATGCGGGCGACTCGCCCCTCATTTTCGATGGCATTTCGCAGTTTTTGATTGATTGCTCTGGTCTCCGCGGCGGTCGCTGCCTCGCCGTAGCGTACCGACGTCAGGCCGAGCAGATCGCTGGGAAGCTTGGCACCATTCGCGTGCAGGATGAAGGTCCGGCGCATGCCGAGAACCCCGCCGAACAGGCCGGCCTCGAAAACCACATTGTCTCGCGGAGAAGCCTGGGCGGGAATAGTGGTGGTCGATTCCGGCTGGCTCGCGCTCGTCCAGTCGTCCTGGGCGAACACGAAAGCGGCGAAGTCGACCTCGCGCGTCAGCTCCAGGAGACGCCCCAGCGTTGTCGTCCCGGGATTGAAGGATGTCGTCCAGGGTTCGACATTGGCAATATCTTCAAGGCCACGCTGCAGCGCCTGCAACAGCTTCTTCTGTTTTCCTGACGAGCCCAGGAAGATTCGCGGTTTGGCCATTCGTCTCTCTCCGGCGCAATAGACTCCTCACAGCGTAGGCGGTTGTCCTATCTCATTGCAACGACCGCATTACCATGGCACGCCTCCAGCTACACCTCCGCGCGGTGCTGGAAGAACTGCAGGAAGAGCTCGCGCTCGGTGGTGATGCTCGGGGACCTGTTCTCGCATGAGCCATAATCGAAATCGATTTTCGGGAAGGATCATCCGCCAACGAGCAACAGGCCGCCCCATTCCGGCCTTTTCGCTGTGCAATATGCCTGTGATAACGCCTCTTTGCCCGTGGCAACATTTCCGGTTGAGCCACCGGCGATAGGGCGATAGATTATGCTGCAGTGCACAATGAACCCGGTAGGGCCGAACGTCGGCTCATGCCGGCTATCAGACACTGAACCGCGCTAACTGTTGTTTACGCAATTCCCGACGAAAGACAGTCACACACTTTTCCTGGAATTGCTCCAAGGCTGAACGGACGAAAAATCCGGCATGAAGATTCCAAAATCCATTCTGCTCGATCCGGAGGCAAACAAGGCCTATGGCGCCTTTGCCGTCGCGGTTTCCGTTCTTGCCTTTGCCTATTCCAGCAATTTCGGTCAGGTCCTGATCCTCGCCTATTACGCGGTCTGGCTGCCGCTGTTCTTCGTCGACTACCGACGTTTCACCTGGAAGCTCTCAAACGCTTGGCTGCCGATACTCTTCGCGACCTATGTCTGCCTGTCGGTCTTCTGGTCGCAGGCCGCCGGCATCAGCGCGCGTGCGGCGGTGCAATATTCCTCGCATATCGTCTGTGCCTATATCGCGGCCCGCACCATCAGCGTGCGGACGCTGGTCCTGGGATCGCTGATCGGGATATTCGTCGTCCTGCTCTACTCGCTGAAAGTCAACGCTTACGCGCTGGACATAATGGACGGCACTTTCAATTTCGTCGGCGCCTTCGCCTCCAAGAACCAGGTCGGGTTCTTCTCGTCGTTCGGCATCTTTTTGTCTTTCGTCTTCCTGATGTTTTACCGGCGCAACTGGCTGAGCTTCTTCTGGACCGCGCCGATCATCCTGATGTCGGCATACATGCTGGCAATCTCCCACTCGGCGACATCCGTCGCCTCGCTGCCGGCGGTGCTCGGCATCGTCATCTTGCTCACCATGAGCAGGGTCCTGTCGCGGCGCTACCGCCGCGTGCTGTTCGTGGTCGGCGGCGGCGCGTTGGTAGCCGGCGTGGTGGCCGCGCTGAACCTTGGCCTGCTGGACGTCGTGCTCGGCATCTTCGGCAAGGATTCGACGCTGACCGGCCGCACCTATCTCTGGCAGCAGGGTTGGGAGGCGGCGCAGCTGCACCCGCTGCTCGGCTACGGCTATGCCGCCTACTGGGTGCAAGGGTTCGCCGATCCGGAACGGTTGTGGGCCGAGTTCTACATCACGACCCGCACCGGCTTCCATTTCCACAACACCTATATCGAGACCCTGGTCGAGATCGGCTTCGTCGGCGTCACCATGCTGGCGCTGATCATCCTGCGCGCCTTCTACGGCCATATCTCGAAGGTGGTGTTCGGGGTCTGGAGCGCCGATTCGGTGGTGCTCGCCGGCGCCGTCGGGCTGATGCTGATCCGCTCCTTCTTCGAGGTCGAGATCCTCGGCCCTTACTTCATGGCCTCCTTCATCGTCTATTATGGCCTGTTCAAGCTGAACCCGCTGCCGGTTGCCCGGCGACGGCGGGTTGCCATTCCTGTCCAGGATGAAAAGCCGGCCAACGGCCACATGCCGGCGCCGGTCTGATCGCGGTTTTCGCCTAGTCCCCCGAAAGCGAGAACCGGTTTCGGGTCAAGGACATGCGTAAGACCAAAAACCTAAAAGAGCGCGGAGCAAATCTGAAAGATTGCGACGCGCTTTAGGCCACGGCTCGCGAGCGCTGCATTTGCCGCTGCAGGAAGCGGCGCACCGGCTCGTCATAGATGCGGGTGGCAATGTCGGCGATGACGATAACCGCAGCGGCCATGACGATGCCGAACCAGGGATGATGCGCGAACGGGTCGACCGACGCGGCCTTGCCGGCCCCCGCGATGATCATCAGCATCGGCGTATGGATGATGTAGATCGGGTAGGAGACCCGCCCCAGCCAGCCATAGAAGCTAGCCAGTCGCGGCGCCGTCGGTGCCACCGCGCCGGTCACCACCATCAGCGGGAACACGACGGCGATAGAGGCGAGGTCGTAGGCGACACGCCCGGCAGCACCCGCAGGCGCGATGGCGAAGACGATCAGCGTAAGCAGGATCGCGGCCTCGACCCACCAGCCCCGCCGCAGAAAGCCGAGGCCATCCTGGTAGTGCGCCATCGACCGGCAGAGCAGCACGCCGAGGAAGAAGGAGAACGACACGCGCGGGAGCCCGCTGATGATGGTCTTGCCGGTCAAGCCGAAATCGAGCGTGCCGGCAAGTGCCGAGGCGACGATCAGCAGCACCAGGCTGACGGCTACCAGCACCGTCAGCACACGTTTCGACAGCAGTAAGAAGACGGCGGCATAGGCGATGTTGACGATCAGCTCGAAGAACAGCGACCACGAAGCGGGATTGAGCGGAAAGATCGTATGGTAGGCATCGCCGACCAGCGGAATGAAGAGCATGCCTGTCGTGAGCTGCGTGCCGATCTCCGACAACGGCATGTATTCTGTCGCAATCAGCCTGTTCTTGACCAGCAGATAGAAGCAGCCGAGCAACGTGCCGGCGAGGTAGAGCGGGTAGAGGCGTATCAAGCGGATGGCCAGGAAGGTGCCGAAGCCCATGCCGTTCTCGATCTTGCGGTCGTAAGCGTGGGCGATGACGAAGCCGCTGAGCAGGAAGAACAGGTCTACCGCAAGATAGCTCGACGGCAGCACTTTGCCGTCGGCCAGAAAGGGCGAGAAGTGATAGAGCATCACGCTGATCGCCGCCACGCCGCGGATGGCGTCGAGGTTCAGGTAGACGTGACGCGGAGCGGCAGGCTGCATTCTATGCCTTCAAGCGGTCCAAACAGATTGCTCGCCCGCACCTTGGCGCGAACGAGCCTGACTTGTTCCTCCCGCGGACCGCGCTGAGCGAGGCCCGGGCGCCCGGCTACTGGCTGGCCATGGGTGGGCCGCCGGCACTCGGCGCCAGCTTCACCTTGATGACGTCGCCCGGCAGCACCGGCGTGTCTTCCTTGGCGTCGATCTCGCTGGTCTTGCCGTCGGCAACACGCACCAGCGAATACAGCAGGGCCGGTTCCTGGCCGCCTGTTATGGCAGCCGCCATTGCGGGATCCGAGGCCGCGGCGATCAGGCCCTTCTGCATGGCAGTCCTCAGCGTCGCCTCGTTCAGGTCGGCCTCGGCCTGCTGCCGGCTCGCGGCCAGGTTGGAATTGAGCGTGTTGCGGGCATCGATGGCGTCCTGATCAGCTTTGCTGATCGATTGCTTGGCGGTGAGGATGGCCGTCTCATAATCCAAGATCTTGCCCTGCAGGTCCGCCACCGACTGTTTCGAATCGAGCAGTCGCGCATTGGCGACAAGGCCCTTCTGGGCCAGCGGACCGATGCTGGTGAGCTGCTGCTGCGCCAGATCCACTTGCTGCTGCTGGTTGGCGATTTTCTTCTGCAGCGATTCGATCTCGCCTTCGAGCACGCCTTTCAGGTCATCAAGCGCGTCCAGCTTCAGCTTCAGCGCCTTCTGGTCGGCCGTGAGGATCTGCATTTCGTCGGCAACGATGGCCTGCGTTCTCGGGTCGTCCGCAGCCTCCTTCGGAATCTCGAAGCTCGTCTTGCCGGCAAGGTCTGCGTCGATGCGGGCACGCTTTATGATCAACCGCAGCCGCTGGTCGTCATAGATATCGAAACTGCCCTTGGCGGTGACCAGGTCCTTGCCGAGCTGAGGGCCGTAATCGGCGTTGCGCCGGATGCCGCCGGCGATGCTCACCGCCTTCAGTACCGTAAGGTCCGGCACGTAGGGGAACTGGCCAGGGTTCTGCACTTCGCCCGAAATGTAGAATGGCCGGAACTGCGCCATCTCGACCGAGGCTTCAGGCTTGTCGGGCAGTGCCAGCTTGCGCTGCAGCGCGAGACCGATCGCCGCAGCGATCTCCGAGGTCGTCTTGCCGGCCGCCTGCATCTCGCCGACGAACGGTACCGAGAGCGTGCCGGCGGGGCCGACCGAATAGTCGCCGTTGATGGAGGACCAGTCGCGGAACGTGCCGTCGACCGTCTGCCACTCGGCGATGCGGATGTTGAGCTTGTCCTGCGGCCCGAGACGATAGTCTCCAGCCACCGCCATGGTGGGAATCGCAAGAGACAGGGCAAGCGCCACGGCCGCAAACCGGCTGGGCGCCTTGGAAAGGAGTCCGAGGGGGTGGTTTTTCAATGAACGTTTCCGATCCGCGTTAGCCCCATCCGCCCGATGAGATTACTGCCGGACGCCTGTCCCGAGATTGGCGGGACAGGCCTGGCGGTCAATAGCTGCCGCGCGCCATCCACACGGCAGGCACGGTTTTGACGATGATGCGAATGTCCTCGACCATCGACCAGTTCTCGACATAGTGGCGATCGAAGGCGACGCGCGTGTCGTAGGACACGTCGTTGCGCCCGCTCACCTGCCACAGCCCGGTGAGGCCCGGGCGCGACTTCAGATAATAGACTGCGGCGCTGCCGTAGATCTCGAGCTCGTCGCGTACGACAGGGCGGGGCCCGACCAGGCTCATGTCGCCCTGCAGGATGTTGATGATTTGCGGCAGCTCGTCGAGGCTGAGCTTCCGCAGCACCGCGCCGACACGCGTCACTCGCGGATCGTCCTTCAGCTTGCGCGTCGCCGCCCATTCGGCGGCGGCATCCGGATTGGCCGCCAGATGCGCGGCGAGCACCTTCTCGCCATCCTGCACCATGGTGCGGAATTTGAGGCAGGCGAAAATCCTTCCGCCGCGACCGATCCGCTTGTGGCCGTAGAAGATCGGGCCGCGGTCGGAAAGCTTGACCAGCAGGGCGACCATCAGAAAGAGCGGGCTGAGCAGGACCAGACCCGCCAGGGAACCGACGATATCGAAACTGCGTTTGAGCAGACCGCCGATGGGGGGTGGAAAATCAATGCCAGCCTGCGAAAAACCCGCATTAGCCGGCTTGGCGACGTCCCTCATGCAAAAGCTCCATACGTTGAACGGATGGTTTACGGCACGATACCAAAAAAATGCTGCAGCGCAACACACAATTTCCCATTCGCGTGAAATGTTCGCGTCATGAATTGACCAAATAATAAACCTGCCGTGCCCAAATTTTGGCCTTTGTGGCATGTTTATGACAACGTGAGAGGTTTTTTGGGAAATGTAGTACAGCTTTCGGGCTGATTTTGGGCGATGCATTCTTTGCTGCAGACGAACGGCGGTTGCAGGTCGTAAGAATCACTCGCTCAGGTAAGTTCATCGCATCAAATACTGCTTAATGTTTCGGATTCTACTGTCGAGGATTTCGCTATAGTGAATAGGTGGCGATGCAGGGGTGTGCGCCGCAGCATGGCAGAGTCAATGCCGCGAAACCCTTGGCTTCATGTGCATTTGGCCTTGCCGCAAAGGTCTCGCCTTAATAGAGTGGCAAACTGTTGCTGTCATAGTCTGGATGGGTCGGAAAGGCCGGAAGCAACCGGTCGGATTGGGCAGCCAGAAATAGCTCTCTGGCGAAACGGGGAGTTACGCGGGTGGGTAAGCCACAGCCTCTGCATGCGCGTGTCGGTTGACGGGCCGACGAGCATGTCTTTGCCAAAGTTCATCGTCGGGATGATATTCACGCTCGCTGTTGTAGTCGGCTGGTCCTGGCTCGACGGCGAATCGCTTGGCACCATCATCATGCGCGCCGTGATTTGCGCTGTCGTCATTCAGGTGGGGTACTTCGTTCTGGTGTTCGCCATGATCGCAAGGAGCGGGCCGATACCCACCGACAAGGCGCGGCAGGCCGACCGCGGCATCAAGGTGCCCGATGACGAAAAGCTAACCGCCCGGCACGGCAGCCTCCGCTGATCTTTCAGCCGGCGCCGGGGGCGGCGTATTGTCGGCCAATGTTGCGGTTTCCCGTTCGGCCCGTTCGCCGGAGAGCATCCTGGCCAGCCGGCTGCCCGACTTTGCTTTCAGCCGCTGATATTGCCCGACCTCGACGATGCGGCCGCCCTCGATGGCCACGACCCAGCCGGCAAAGGCGATCATCGACGGCCGATGCGCGATGGTGAGGATAGTCATCTTGCCGCGCAGTTCCTCGATCGATTGAGCGATCAGCGACTGATTCTGCCAGTCGAGCGCGCTCGTCGCCTCGTCGAGGATGAGCAGCGAGGGTTCGCGCAGCAGCGCCCGTGCCAGCGCGATGCGCTGACGTTCGCCGCCGGAAAGCCTGACGCCGCGATCGCCCACCACCGTTTCGAGCCTCCCGTCGAGCCGCTCGACGAAGTCGGCCGCATGAGCCTTGCGCAGCGCAGCCCAAAGCTCCTCGTCGCCGGCCTGCGGCGCCGCCAGGCGCAGATTGGCGCCAATGGTGTCGTGCAACAGAAACACGTCCTGCGGCACATAGGCCACCTGGCCGCGCCAGGCCCTGCGGTTTTGCGCGGTGATCTCGACACCGTCCGCCAGGATCTTGCCCTGGCTCGGCTCGAGCAGCCCAAGCAGCATGTCGGCGATCGTGCTCTTGCCCGAACCGGACGGGCCGATCAGCGCCGTCACCTCGCCGGCGGGAAGGCCGAAGCTAATGCCGCTCACCACCGGCCTTCCATCGCCGTCGCCATAGGCGAACGAGACGTCGCGGATATCGAGGCCCCTGTCGAGCGACAGCCTTGCGTTCGGCGCGGCATCGCCGGGCTCCATCTCGCGCTCGGCATCGAAGCGCGCCTGCAGGGCCTGCATGGCGGTGTAGGCCGGCAGGTTGATCAGCATCTGCTGCGCCTGCACCTGCATGTCCATGAAGCGGGGCGCGACCCGCATGAAGACCAGGAGCAGCACGACGATTTCCGCAAGGGAGAGATGGAAGCGGACCAGCGCGATGTAGATGAACAGGCTGAGCCCGATCACGCTCGCGACCTGGAACAGCGCGGTGCCGATGGTGCTGTTGCGGACATAGGCGACATTGTCCGCCTTCATCTTGTCCAGCGTCGCGCGGAGCTGCGCGAAATAGCTCGTCTCGACATTCAGGCTCTTGGCCACCTTGATGCCGCCGAGGAACTCCGACACCGTGCGGTATTGGTCCTGGCGGCTGCCGGTCAGCACGCGACCGTAGGCGGTGGCGCGCGCGCGAAAGGGCTGCAGCGCGATGAACAAGAGCACGCCGATCAGGATCGCGAAGCACGTCATCACCGGCGAGATGAACACCGACACCACGAGATAGCCGGCAAGCAGCAGCGCCGTCTGGGCAAGCATCAGCAGCGAGAAGGCTGCGGCCTGAACGCGGTCGATGTCGCCGGTCAGCGCGTGGTCGAGATCGGAGCTGCGCATGCGGGTGAAGACACCCCAGCGCGCCTTGCCGATGCTCTCGAACAGGTTCATGCGCACCCGGTTGACGAAGTCGTAGAGCAGCCGCGCCATGTAGAGCGACTTGAAGCGGTTGAACATAGCCTGCAGCGCCACCAGAGCGACGAGCAGGCAGAGCACCGTCGCCAGCGAGAGCGTCCCGCCCGGCACCAGCCAGCGCAAGGCGCCCGGTACGCGCACGGCGAAATCCTGGTCGGCACTGCCGATCAGATGCAAGAGCGGGATCAAAAGCAGGATCGAAAGGCCCTCGGTCAGACTCCCGAGCACCAGGAAAGCAAGCGCCGTCAGCGTGCGCTGCCCGCCGATATGCGCCATGACACCACCGAAGCCGGCCACGTCCCGCAAAAGTGTCAGGCGAAGTTTCGAGGACCACGCCATGCTGCTGCTCACTTTGCCCGCGCGCCGACGGCTAGATCGCGCTCGATCACGGCGACGGCCTCGTCGATCCGCTCCAGGCCTGCCGGCACTTCGAGCCGGCTGACGCCGATCCGGCCGGCCAGCTGCGCGCTTTGTTCGAGAAGCGTGGACGCGAAATCGCCGACCAGCGCCTGCCGGCCGAACCGAGTGACATAGGAGAACTTGATGATCGCCGGCAGGGCGGCGGTGCCCTTTAGCGGCGTGATCGCCGCCTGCCCGTCGCGCTCCAGCACATAGATCCGGGCCGCCGGCACGGCTTCGCCGGAGAATCCATCTCGCAGCCGATGCTGCGCCTTCTCGATCTGCGGATGCACCTGCGGCCGCACCTCCGCTCGGCCGATCCTGATGGCGTTCGCGGCATCCGCTGCAAGCTTGAGCTGCGGAAAGCCGGGCAGGATCATCGGCCGTGAAGGATCGGACAGGTCCAGCGCCACGACATCGTCGGTAAGCAGCAGATGACCGGCGCGGATCATCGCGCCCGCCGTAGTCGACTTGCCGGCACCCTTGTCGCCCATGAAGATCACGCTTTGCCCGCCAACGGCGATCGCGCTGGCGTGGAGGACGAGCAGGCCACGCTGATGCAGCGTGAGCGCCAGCACCGGACCCAAAAGTGGGAAGGCAAGCAGCGGATCATCGACGCCCGGCGCCGGATCGACATCGATCCGGGAGGCATCGCTGATCAGGAAAGTGCCGACGGCTTGCCAGGACAGGTACTGGCGTGTCGGCTCGAAGCGAAAGACCGCGGCGTTCGCCAATGCAGCCTCCGGAAAATCGATCGGCCCAACAGCTATCTCGATGTCCGGTGTTGCCGGCGCGGTCGGTTCCAGTTCCGGCAAAGCCACCTCCGACCCGATCGTCAGGCCGTACGCCTTGTAGAACCGACGGGCACGCCCGTTTCGAGGGGCCGCTTCGATGGTGGAGCCGGGCCTCGCGGCAAGAGAAGCGGCTGGAGAGTTCATGCAGGGCTTCCATGCTGTTGGACCTGCCGCAGCCATAGCGACAGTGAGGCCGAACGCCAGATATGCTGGACGTCGGGCAGCGTCGCCTGCTCGGGCCGCTGCAGCATGCGCGCATAGACCGCGTTCACCTCGGACAGATTGACATAGGCGGCGATCAAGTCGTTGTCCGACACCAGCAGCCGGTCCAGCAGATCGCGATGGTTGACGATCATGCCTTTGACCAGGCTGGCGGTGAAATCGATCTTGTCGCGCCGCCACTGCACCGCGGGCGGCAGCACGCCTTCCATAGCCCGGCGCAGCACATGGCGGCCGAAGCCGTTGCGCAGCTTTTCCTCGCCCGGCAGTGCCAGGCAGAATTCGACCAGCGGCTTGTCCCAGAACGGATAGCGCGGCTCGATGCCGAAATTGGCGGCGGCCTTGTCGAGAACCTCGAAAGCATGGGGCACCAGCCCGGTGGACAAAAGCCAGCGATGGGTGAGCGCTTCGCTGGTGCTGACATTGGCGGGCATAAAGGCCGCGCGATGGAAACGTTCGGTGAGATCGGTACGCCTGGCAAGCTCCGGATTGACCAGTCCTGCCCACGCCGCGCGCGGTGCATCGAAGGGTCTGCGCCGCAGTTTTCCGAGAAGACGCCTGGCCTTCGCCCTCATCCTGGCAATCCGCCAGGCCGCCCCGTAGGCGGCGAGGAACTTGAAGTAAAGAGGCAGCATCCCGTCGCCATAGGTGTTGGCGGCACTGTGCAGCTCGCGCCACAGCTCCAGCCACCTGCCGCGATGGGCGAGCTCATGCAGATGCCCATGACCTTGCGATACGACCTCGTCACCGCCGTGGCCGTCGAGAAGCACTGTGACGCCCTTAGCGCTCGCGGTGCGATAGACGCTGCGGGTCAAGGACAGACCGGGCGCCAGGAAGGTCCCTTCCTGTTCCTCCAGAATGCGATCAAACTCGGCGAAGGGCGCATAGTCGCCGACCGCGATCAGCGTGCCGTCGAGCCCATATTGCTCCAGCACTGCATCGATGAAGGGCCGCTCGTCCATCGAAGACCCCCTCTCGAAGACCAGCGAGAAAGTTTTGAGCTTCGGCTTCTGCGTCGCCGCAGCTTGAAGTCCGGCCATGCAGGCGATCGAGGACGAATCGAGCCCACCACTCAGCATGGCACCGACGGACGGAGTGCCCCGCATCCGGTTTTCAACCGATCGCGCGAAAAGATGCAGGAACTCGTCCGCCGCATCCGAACGCTGCGGCCTTTGTGAGGGCTCAATCTCCCAGTAGCGGCTCAGCACGACCTGATTGTTGGTCACCGTCATGCTGTGCCGAGCGGGCAAGCGAAATATCTCCGCATAGAGCGTGGATTGCGGATCGTCCGGCAGGCCGGCGAGGAAGCCGGAAATCTGATGCTCGCTGAGAGCCCTGCCGACACCATCCAGCGCCAGAAGTGGGCCGATCTCCGAGGCGAAGGCAAAGCGCCTGTCGGCGCAGTGGTAGTAGAAAGGTTTGACGCCGAAATGGTCGCGCGCGCAAAACAGCGCCCGGCGCTCGGCGTCCCAGACCGCGAAGGCGAAATCGCCTTGCAGGTAGGTCGGACAGGCCTCGCCCCATTTGAGATAGGCGTGCATCAGCAGCATGGCGTCGGCGGCCGATCGGTCGCGCACACCGAGCCGCGCCAGAAGCTCCTCGCGGTTGTCCAGCCGGCAATCGGCCGTAATGGCGAGCTTGCCGCCGGCCATTGTCAGCGGCCCAGGGCCCTGCTCGCCGGTCGTGTTGAGCCAGGCATGGCCTAGTGCTGCGTGTCTGTCCGTCCACCATGAGCTGCCGTCGCGCGCCCGGTGGCGCATGCGCGCCAGCATCTGCTGGATGTCGGCCGCCGCCGCTGGGCTGCCATCCTGTCTGAGCAGAATTCCGGCGACGCCGCTCATCGCCTAGTGTCCGTGATCGACAAGATGGGCAAAGCCGTTGATCGAGCCGCCAAGCACGATGTGGTCGCCGCTGATCAGCCAGGCATGCGCCTTGAGATCGGCGCCGGGGTCGCGCGCGATGCCGATGCTGATCGTGGAGGCCTTGCCCTGGCGGGCAAGCAGATACTGTCCGGCGAGCGCCTGGGTAAGGCAGCTGGCGCCCGGCACGTATCGCGCAGCAGCGGCAACGCCCCATGCGACGCGCCGCAGATCGGCGATGCCAGCGTCATTCCTCGCTTCCAGTCGAGTCACCAGCGCGCGCATGCGATTATAGGACGAAAGCATAAGCCCCAGCCGTACCAGGCTGACCACTGCCAGGCAGCGCGCCAGAAACAGCGCCTCCGGGCCGCTAAGCGAGAGGACCCTAGGCCAGTTCCTCATGGTGGAAACTCGCAAGCCCGGCTTCGATCAGTCCCTTGAGCAAGCCCTCGACATCGGCCTTGCAGCGTTCTGTACCGACATCATAGCGGGCGAGCACCGCGCTTGTTATGTCGGGGATCGGTCGTGGCTCCTGGATCAGCTCCCAAATGTAGGCGCCGACGCCGTTCAGGCTGTAGTAGATGTTGGATTTAAGATGGAGCAGCGCCAGTCCGTTGCCGAATTCACAAGCCACGGCATCGCCGCTCGCGACCACGCGGTCATGGTTCGATGGGTTCCAGTGCATCCTAAAACCTCATTGTTGAACGCTTGCGTGACCTCGACCGGGATCGGTTGCCTGCGATCCTCAGGGAGCCCAGGACAGGGCCCCGGTTCACCGTTTGAAGAAAGAGAACGCCCGGAGCCCCAACTGCGACAACTCCGGGCGCTGCAAGCTCAGGAGAAGGTGAGATTCTCCAATTAAGACTGGAAGCGGCGTCGGAATGCCGCCAGCATATTGCTATGCTGCATTGCAATTGCTGCACGGCAACATTTATGAGTCAAGCCTGATTTACCAGGCAGTAATCAATTCTTGGTTGCGCATGCCTGCGTCGGTGATGACACCGTCGGCTTTTTGCATCTCGGGCGAACACCACTCGAACGTTCAACATCGCCTTTTTGCCGTCTAAGTAAGCATATGATTTGATTGAGGTAAGTTCGTGAGCTTAAGTGGCTATGTGGGAATTGCGATGAAAACACTTCAGAAAATAGCAGATTGCCGGCTCACTTCGCCGCCGCCGGATTTGTCTTCAAAAGTGATCGGCGATGAGCGGATATGAACGCTCAGGTTGCAGGCGCGAGGCGGCTTGGGAAGGCGCTGGATGGCGCTCCTGATTTTTTGGCGATGCTTTTCTTCGCAGTTGCGGTATAAACGCCGCCGCGGGCGGTTTTGCGGAGAGACGACAACGGGCATGGCCGTGCAGGACGCTTCTTACGACAGGCTGCGTGCGGCCGGCAGTGCCGACGAAGTCGCCTATGTGCAGGCCTGTCTGCGGCTGTTCTTCAATCCAACAGTGCGAGCAGTCGACCATGGCGGTATGCCGGCTCCGGCAATCTGCGTGGCCGACGTTACCGACATTGCGAGGTTGAACAAGGTCGCGGTCTTTTTGCTCAAGGCTCTCTCGCATGGGGCCACCGGCCCGACGCCTCCCGAATTGCTCGCATGGCTCGATGGGTATCGCCGGCGTACCATGTCGATGAATGCCGCCTCCATCGGCGATTCGATCGCCATCCATCAGGTGTTGCAGGACAGGCAGATCGACTTCGTCTTCCTGAAGGGACCGCTCCAGCAGCAACTGCTCTACGGCGACCATTTCATGAAGCCGTCCGGCGACGTCGATATTCTGGTTTGCCCGTCCGGCTTCGCTGCCGCCCGCGAAGCCCTTCGCTCGGCCGGCTACGAGGTCGCCGGCAAGTCCCGGTCGGTCTGGTGGGTGCGTTTCCTCGGCGAGCAGCACATGGTCCGCGACGATGGCGTGCGGGCCGCAACGGTCGATCTCCATTATCGGCTGCAGC
>NZ_RZSV01000160.1:0-13469 GCF_004023205.1 Mesorhizobium sp. M1A.F.Ca.IN.020.03.2.1
GCCAAGGCCGGCGCTGGCAGCGGAAGCGGCGGCCCTTGCCGTCAAGGGCGTCACCAATTCCTCCGGCAGCAGCGCCAGCGCCGGCCTTGGCGGCCTGGTGCTTGCGACCTCGCATGGCTTTGTCGGCCAATATGTCGCGTCGCGCTTTTCGCGCTCGACCAGCGTCATTGCAGGCCAAGGCACGGCGATGGAACGCGACTATGAATTCTCCTCGCGCCAGCATTTCGCCGATCTCGACGCGCCGGAGGAGATCGGCCGCAAGGCCGGTGAACGCGCCGTGCGTCGCCTCGGCGCCCGCAAGGCGGCGACCGGCCCGGTCGACGTCGTGTTCGACCCGCGTGTGGCGCGCGGCATTGCCGGCCATCTCGCCGGCGCCATCAACGGCGCCGCGGTGGCGCGCAAGACCAGCTTCCTGCGCGACATGATGGGAAAGCAGGTAACCTCAAGCGCGATCACCGTCACCGACGAGCCGCTGCGGCGTCGCGGCCAGGCGTCGCGGCCCTTCGACGGCGAAGGCGTCGAGGGCGACAAGCTGTTGATGGTCGACAGAGGCGTGCTCAACCACTGGTTCCTGTCGACCTCGGCCGCGCGCGAGCTTGGTCTCGTCACCAACGGCCGTGGCTCGCGCAGCGGCTCTTCGGTTTCGCCGTCCTCGACCAATCTGGCCATCGAGCCCGGCGATCGCGCGCCGGAGGAGCTGATCGCCTCGCTGCAGCGCGGCTTCTACGTCACCGAGGTCTTCGGCCAGGGCGTCGACATGGTGACCGGCGAATACAGCCGTGGCGCCTCCGGCTTCTGGATCGAGAACGGCGCGCTTGCCTATCCGGTGGCCGAGGTGACGATCGCCTCCAATTTGAAGGCCATGTTCCTCAACATGGTGCCGGCGAGCGATCTCGACCGCAATTTCGGCACTGCCGCGCCGACGCTGCTGATCGAGGGGATGACCCTTGCCGGCGCCTGACATGGTCATCTCAGCCGAGACGCACGAAGACCTTGCTCTGCTGCGCGACGCCGCCCGGGAGGCGGGCACCATCGCCATGCGCTATTTCGGTCAAAACCCCCAGGTGTGGATGAAGGGCGGGACCTCGCCGGTCAGCGAAGCCGACCATGCGGCCGACGCCTATCTGCGCGAGACCCTGCTCAAGGCGCGGCCGAATTATGGCTGGCTGTCCGAAGAAACCGCCGACGATCATGCCAGGCTGTCGGCCCGCCGCACTTTCGTCGTCGACCCTATCGATGGCACGCGCGGCTTTCTCGATGGCCTGCATTCCTGGTGCGTCAGCGTCGCCGTGGTCGAGGATGGCCGCTCGCTGGCCGGCGTGCTCGAATGTCCGGCCAAGCGCGAGACCTATTGGGCGCTGCCGGGCGAGGGCGCGTTCCTCAACGGCAAGCGCATCCAGGTCCGCCAACTCGGCGATACCGTCGAGATCGGCGGGCCGAAGCCGCTGGTCGAGCGCATGCCCGCTTCCTGGCAAGCCCGGATGCGCCGCGTCGCTTACATACCCTCGCTCGCCTACCGGCTGGCGATGATCGCCAACGGCAAGCTCGACGCGACCTTCGTCAAGCCCAACGCGCATGACTGGGACATCGCCGCCGCCGACCTTATCCTCCGCGAAGCGGGCGGCGCCTTGCTCGACCGTACCGGCAAGCCGCCGCGCTATGCCGGCGAGGTGATCAACCATGGCGCGCTCGCCGCCGGCAGCGGCGAACTGCTGGGTGTCCTGGCCGGCGTCATTGCCGGAGCTGACCAAGGGTGAGTCGGCCCACGGTTTCAAAATCGGCGGCTTTGGTCTAAACGTTTCACAAAATTCATGAATCTGCGAAGGATCGGCATGGCCGTGGAAGACGGAAAGAAACAGCTTTTGCACCTGGTGTTCGGCGGCGAGCTGAAAAAGCTGGGTGGAACCGAGTTCCGTGATCTGGATGCGCTCGACATCGTCGGCATCTACCCCGACTATCAATCGGCGCACGCCGCGTGGAAGGCGAAGGCGCAGGCCAGCGTCGACAATGCCCATATGCGCTATTTCGTCGTTCACCTGCACCGGTTGCTCGATCCGGAAACAAAGGCAGCCGGTTGACATCGATGGAGCATGAAGCGGTGAAAGGAGCGACGGGGCGCGCCGCCGGGCGGGGCGGGACTCGCACGCTGTGGCGCCGCATCCGAGAGCCGCTCGCCCAGTCGCGATTCGTCAAGAATTTCATCGCCAGCCTGTTCGCCTGGTTCGTGCGGCTGATTCGCATCACCAGCCCGCTGGTGAAAGGGTCGACGCAGGTCGCCGGCGGCGCCTATGCGCATCTGGAACCCGGCATCATCGCGCTGTGGCATGGCCAGCATCTCTTGACGCCGGCTTATTATCCCAAGGGCCGGCCGCTGGTCGCCATGGTCTCGCGCAGTGCCGACGCCGAGCTCAACGCGCTGATGCTGAACAGATTCGGCATCGAGGCGGTGCGCGGCTCGGGTGGCCGCGACAGTTCGAGGCATCTCGACAAAGGCGGCGCCAAAGCCTTGATTGCGCTCAAGAAAGCGCTGGTAGCCGGCAAGAATGTCGCGATGATCGCCGACATTCCGCATGGCACGCCGCGCGACGCGGGGCTGGGCATCGTGCTTTTGGCCAGGCTTTCCGGGCGCCCGATCCTGCCCTCGGCGATCGCCACCAGCCGCCGCAAGGTGCTGGAAAAGAGCTGGGACAAGACCACCATCAACCTGCCGTTCGGCCGCTCCGCCGTTATTGTCGGACAGCCGGTCTTCGTGCCGGCCAACGCCGACGACGCCGAGATGGAGCGCAAGCGCCAGGAGGTCACCGCCTCGCTCAACGCCGCGACCGCCGAGGCCTACCGCCTCGTGGACGGCGACAAATGAGCGAGCGCTGGGCGCGCGCGGCCCTGACCGCCTACCGTTACGCCGGGGCCGTCGCCTATCCGCTGATCGGACCCTATGTCGCCTGGCGCGCCTCGCGCGGCAAGGAAGACCGCGTTCGCCGTCGCGAGCGCTACGGCGTCGCCGGCCGTCCGCGTCCGGAAGGACCGGTCATCTGGATTCACGCCGCGAGCGTCGGCGAGACGATCGCCGTCGTGCCGCTGGTCGAAAGCATTCTCGATTACGGCGTCAACATCGTGCTGACGACCGGCACTGTGACCTCGGCCAAGGTCGCCGACGAGCGGCTTGGCAGCCGCATCATCCACCAATATGTGCCGCTCGACCTCAAGCCCGCGGTAAGCCGCTTCCTCGATCACTGGCTGCCGGAGCTGGCCATCATAGCCGAATCGGAGATCTGGCCGATGACCATCCTGGAACTCGGCGCGCGCAACGTGCCGCAGGTCCTGGTCAACGGGCGGCTGTCGGACCGTTCCTTCCGGTCGTGGAAGAAGCGCGCCGGCGTCGCCGAGGCGCTGTTCGAGAATCTTGCCCATGTCGTTGCCCAGTCGGATGTCGACGGCGAGCGGTTCCGCGTCCTCGGCGCCCGGCCGGTGACCGTTTCCGGCAATCTCAAGGTGGACACCAACCCGCCGCCGGTCGACGAGCGGGCGCTGGCGATCCTGCAGCGCCAGATCGGCTTGCGCCCGACCTGGGCGGCGATCTCGACCCATGACGGGGAGGAGGTCGCCGCGGCGGAAGTCCATGCGACCTTGCACAAGCGCCACCCTGGACTGTTGACCATCGTCGTGCCCCGCCATCCCGACCGCGCGGACGCGCTGGCCGCGCAGATCTCCGGCATGGGGCTGAAAGTCGCGCGCCGCAGCAAGGGCGACCGCATCACGTCCGACACCGATATCCTGCTCGGCGACACGATCGGCGAGATGGGACTTTATCTAAGGCTGACCGAGATCGCCTTCGTCGGCCGCTCGCTGACCTCCGAGGGCGGCCAGAACCCGCTCGAGCCGGCGATGCTCGACACGGCGGTGCTGGCCGGCCGCAACGTGCAGAATTTCCGCGAAGCCTATCAGCGCCTGCTCGATCGCGGCGGCGCCAAGCTGGTGCGCGACCGCGACATGCTGGCCGGCGCCGTCAATTTCCTTTTGACCAACGAGGCGGTGCGCCACGAGATGATGGCGGCGGGCGCGGCGACCGTCGACGAGATGCGCGGCGCGCTTCAGCGCACGCTGAAGTCGCTCGAACCCTACATCCAGCCGCTGGTCGTCAAGGCGCGCCTGAAAGGCGCCAACGGGCGCTAGCGCATGGCCCAAAAATTCGGATCCGATCTTTGGAAAGGGTCATGCGCCATGGAAGTCGCGCCATGACCAGCGAAGCGCCGCCCTTCTGGTGGGAAAAGCCGGACTGGCGCGTGCTGGCGCTTTCGCCGGTGTCCGCGATGTATGGAATGGTGGCTGGGCGCCGCATGCGGCGCGCGCCGCGCGAGAAGGTCGCGGCACCTGTGCTGTGCGTCGGCAACTTCACCGTTGGCGGCAGCGGCAAGACGCCGGTCGCCATCGCGCTGGCTAAACAGGCAAAGCGCATGCAGCTCACGCCCGGCTTCCTGTCGCGCGGCCATGGCGGTTCCTTCGCCAAGCCGCATGTCGTCGATGCGCATCACGACGCGGCCAAGCATGTCGGCGACGAGCCGCTGCTGCTTGCCGAACATGCGCCGGTCGCGGTGACGGCCAACCGCGCCGCCGGCGCCAAACTGCTGATGGCAGAGCATGGCTGCGACTTGCTGATCATGGATGACGGTTTCCAGTCGGCGCGCATCCATATCGACTACGCGCTGGTCGTGGTCGATGCGCGTTTCGGCATCGGCAATGGCCGCGTCATTCCGGGCGGGCCGCTCCGGGCAAAGATCGTTGATCAGCTGGTGTTCACCGGCGGCTTGCTGAAGATGGGCGAGGGGAGCGCGGCCGACACGGTGGTACGCCAGGCGGCGCGCGCCGGCCGGCCGATCTTTTTGGCCCATGTCGAGCCGGCGAACCCGGCGCGCTTTGCCGGCGGGCGCTTCCTTGCCTTTGCCGGCATCGGCCATCCGGAAAAATTCTTCGATACGCTGCGCGGCGCCGGCGGCGAGGTCGCGCTGTCGCGCGCTTTTCCCGACCATCATTTCTACGCCGCGGACGAGCTTGCCGATCTGGCGGCGCTTGCCAAGCGCGAGGGGCTTCGGCTTGTCACCACGGCAAAGGATGCCGCGCGGCTTCGCCACGGCGCCGCACCCGCCGGCTTCCTGGAGCAGCTCGACGTGCTTGAGATCGACGCCGTGTTCGAGATCGACCACGTGCCGGAGCGCATCATCAATGAGACGCTGGATGCATGGCGGCAGCGCAAGATGAGACCGTCCTCATCCTAGGAGGTTCTACCCGCGCTTGCGCAGCTCCGGATGCGCCTCGATCTCACGCCGCAGCGACGCTGCCGCGTTCACATATGGCTCCTGCCTGGCGACGCTCCAGTATTTGAGCTCGTCCAGCGGGATGCTCTCGCCGGTCACCGCGCAGCGCACGAACGCGCCGGGGCTCGTCACCTGGAAGTCGCCGTCGAGATAGCGGATGCGCGCTTCCTTGCCGCCGGGGCCTTCAAAACGGTTCATCATGGAATGGCGCATAGGTTCATAGGGGTTCAATCGCCACAAATCGAAGGCAAGGTCAAGCTTGGCGCAATGCTCATGTAGTATGCCGGTTGGCACAATGGTTGTCGGAAGCGCCATGGACATCACCAATGCCAGCGTGACGTCGCTGCTGAAAGAGGCGCTGGCGCCGCAGCCGGTGCCGTCGCCCAAGGCCGAACCTGCGACCGCGGCGCTGGTCAAGGCGCTCGTCCAGCCGCCGGCGCCGTCCGTCGTGTCCTCCGCACAAGTGGCCGCGCAGGCACTGAACGGCACGTTGCCGGCCGCTCAACCAACTCAGCGTCTGTCCTCGGCCGAGATCGAGAACGCCTACAGAGCCGTCCTGGAATCCGATGCCGGCACTGATGGCGCCTCGACGAAGTCTCCGGTTGGCAGGTCGGCGGCTGACGCCGATCAGCCTTCGCGGGCGCTGCCCCAGGTTCCACCGCCGGCCGCCGATGGCACCGCAAGGGTCGTGGCGGCGGCGCCCTCTTCGTTCTCGCCGGTGCTTGCGTCCGGAGTGCTGGTAGCGGCCAACGCCAATGCGCCGCCGCGCGGCGGCGTTCGCAGCCCCGGCCATGCCCCGCGATCCGAACCCGGCCAGACGCCGCTGTGGATGATATCGATCGTGACGGCCGTCGTCTCGGCTGCGACGACCACGATCGTGCTGATGCTGCTTCGCTGATCCGGGCGATCTAGCCCTCGTCCTGCAGGAAGGCTTCGAGCTTCTCCGGCGCCAGGCCCGCCTGTTCGGCGATGCGTCGGGCGAGATCAGCGGCGGCCGCGCGCGGCCGGCCGACCGGGCGGTCGAGCCAGTAGGACACCGGATTGAGCGCGACCCGCTCGTCAACGGGAACAATCCGGCCCGACTTCAACTGGTCTGCCGTCAGCGGCGGCCGCGCCAGCGCGATGCCGAGCCCGTGCGCCGCCGCGTCGAGCACCAGATTGTAGTCCTCGAAACGCCGGTCCTGCGGGCGCGGGCGATAATCGACCCCCTGTGCCGCGAACCAGGCGCGCCAGGCGGACGCGTCGGAATCGTTGATCAGCGGGAATTTGAGCAGCCGGTCCGGGTCGCCGTGCCCGATCTCCTCCGCCAGCTCCGGCGAGGCGATCGGGAAGATGTGCTCCTCGAAAAGCTGGACCGAGACGCGGCCCGGAATGCGGCCGCGCCCGCAGCGCACCGAAAGGTCGATGCCTTCGTCGGCAAGGTCGGCCTGGCGGTTGTCGACGTCGAGCACGATGCGCAGCCGCGTCGGGTTGTTTTCGAGCGCCGCCATGCGCGGCATCAGCCAAAGGCCGCTGACCGAAGGGATCGAAGCCAGCCGCACCACCGCGGTGCCGCGCGGCTCGACCCAGCGGTCGGAATTGACCGAGATCAGCGCGAAGGCCTCTGTGGTGCGCAGGTGCAGCCGGTTGCCCTCATTGGTCAGCGTCACGCCGCGCGCGTTGCGCTCGAACACCTTGAGCCCGAGCCAGTCCTCCAGCTTGGCGATCTGACGGCTGATCGCGCCATGGGTGAGGTTGAGCCTTTCGGCCGCCGCGGAAAAGCTTCCGGTCCGCGCCGCCGCGTCGAAGGCGCGCAAAGTCTCGAGCGGCAATAGCTGGTCAGAGCTGTGAAGCATGCTCACAGCTGACCCTCGAATTGCTCGTTTGTCAATCGGCGGGCAATGGCGTTTTCTCTCTCCATGACACTGAAGGACGAGGATTCAGCAATGAGCGCGTACACCGGCACGTTGAATGAGACACAGCGCATGGACACCACGGCCGCGATCGCGGTGGCGCTGACGGTGGTCGGCTGGGCGTCTGCCTTCCCGGCGATCCGCGCTGGCCTTGCCGCCTTCCAGCCGCTGGAACTCGGGGCGCTGCGCTTCGCCATCGCGGCCGTGCCGGCAGCGATCTTCCTTGCGGTCAAGCGTCCGGCGCTGCCGAGGATCGATGAGCTGTGGCGTTTCGGCTTCGGCGGTGCCATCTTCGTCGCGCTCTACACCGCCATGCTCAATTTCGGCGAGCTCACCGTCTCGGCGGGCGCCGCCGGCTTCATCATCAATGTCAGCCCGATCTTCACGGCCATCATGGCCATGGCGCTGCTCGGCGAGCGCTTTTCCGGCATGGCCTGGCTTGGCACGGTGATCTCGTTTGCCGGCATCGGCATCATCGCGGTGGCGGACGGCCATGGCCTGCATTTCAACACCGGAGCGCTGCTGGTGCTGGGCTCGGCCCTTTGCTCGGCCGTCAACACCATCGTCCAGAAGCCGCTCTTTGCCCGCCACCATCCGCTGACGATCGCCGCTTCCAACATGGTGCTCGGCGCGCTCTGCCTGTCGCCCTTCCTGGCGGAAGCGTTTTCGCAGGCTGCGGTCGCCGACATGGCCGGCCTCGGCGCCGTCATCTATCTGGGCATTGTGCCCAGCCTGATCGCCTACGCCGCCTGGGCCACCGCGCTGTCGCGCCTGCCGGCCGCGCGCGCCTCGAACTTCCTCTATCTGGTCTCGCCGACCTCCGCTCTGATTGGATTCTTCTGGCTCGGCGAAGTACCGACTCTGCTCGGCATGCTCGGCGGCGCGCTGGCGCTCGGCGGTGTGATCGTGGTGAATTTGAAGCGGTAAGTCAAAGGGTTGAGGCCGGTGCCTTGAGTAAAGGAAAGAGCCGCCTCGAGCGGCCCTTTTCTTGCCCCTCATCCGGCCGCTACGCGGCCACGAGAACGGGTTGGTGCTGGCGCTGAAGGTCTCCTCTCCCCATAGGGAGAAGTCAGCGGAGTGAAGCGAGGCTGGGTGAGGGGAATTGGCGCGCTCACCTTCGCCCGAACAATCTTTCAATGTCGGCGAGTTTCAGCTCAATATAGGTCGGCCTGCCATGGTTGCAGGTGCCGGAGCCGGGAGTCGCCTCCATTTGGCGCAGCAGCGCGTTCATCTCCTCGGCCTTGAGCAGGCGGCCCGAGCGCACCGAGCCGTGACAGGCCATGGTCGCGGCTATTCTGTCCAGCCGTTCCTTCAGCGTCTCGACCGTGTCGTTGTCGGCGATCTCGTCGGCGAGGTCACGCACCAGTTGCTGCACATTGGTTTCGCCGAGCATCGACGGCGTCTCGCGCACCGCCACCGCGCCCGGGCCGAAGCGCTCCAGGCCGAGGCCGAATTTGGCCAGTGTCTCGGAATGCATCGCCAGCCGTTCGGCATCCTCTTCCGGAAGGTCGACGATCTCGGGCAAAAGCAGCATCTGCGAAGGCACGGCGCGAGAGTGCAGCGCGTTCTTCAAGGCCTCGTAGACCAGCCGCTCATGTGCGGCATGCTGGTCGACGATGATCAGCGAGTCCCGGGTTTGGGCGACGATATAGTTCTCATGCACCTGAGCGCGCGCCGCGCCCAGCACCGTGCCGAGCAGCGCCTCGGCCGGCTCGGCGATGCCCGCCCGCGCGTCGGCGCTTGCCAGCGGCCCGGTGTCGAAGGCAGCCTGATCGTTCTCGGCGAAGCCGCCTCGCGCCGGCCGCGCTTCGCCCATGTCGAGCGGCCGCTGCGGCGAGCGCGCCAAATTCGAACCGTGGTCGAAGCTGGAGCCGGAGGCGCGAAAAGCGGCCTCATAGCTGCGGTGGCCATTGGCCGGTCCGGGATGCGAATAGGACGCCGCGCCGGGCCGGAAAGCCGCCATCATGCCGGCCGCGCCGGTGGTCGCGGCCCGGATGCCGGCGCCGGCCATCGCCTCGCGGATGGCGCCGACAATCAACCCGCGCACCAGGCCCGGATCGCGGAAGCGCACATCGGCCTTGGCCGGGTGGACGTTGACGTCGACGGTTGCCGGATCGAGCGAAAGGAACAGCACGGTCACCGCATGCCGGTCGCGCGGCAGCACGTCGGCGAAAGCGCCGCGGATCGCGCCGGCGATCAGCTTGTCGCGCACCGGCCGGCCGTTGACATAGGCATATTGCTGCAGCGCGTTGGCGCGGGTGTAGGAAGGGATCGAGACATGACCGGCAAGATGCACGCCGTCGCGCATGGCATCGATGGCAATGGCATTGTCGGGAAAGTCGGCGCCCATCACTTGCGCGATGCGGGCGAGCCGGCCCTCCGGCGTGTCGCCGGTCGCCGGCAGCTCCAGCGTCGAGCGGTCGGATCCGGCAAGCGTGAAGCGCACGGCGGGGAAGGCAATGGCGATGCGCTTCACCACGTCGCCGGTGGCCGAGCTTTCGGCGCGCTCGCCCTTCATGAATTTGAGCCGTGCCGGCGTGGCGAAGAACAGGTCGCGCACTTCGACGGTGGTGCCGCGGTTGGCGGCCGCCGGCTTGACGGCCGACACCCGGCCGCCCTCGATGCTGATCTCGGCCGCGCTGTCGCCGGCGGCCGTGCGCGAGCGGATCGAAAGCCTGGCCACCGAGCCGATCGACGGCAACGCCTCGCCGCGGAATCCGAGCGAGCGGATGTCGTGGATATCGTCCGACAGCTTCGACGTGCAGTGTCGGGCAACTGCCAGCGCCAGTTCGCGCTCGGGAATGCCCGAGCCGTCATCGGTGACGCGGATGAGCGAGAGCCCGCCGCCGGCGGTGACGATCTCGACGCGCGACGCGCCGGCGTCGAGCGCATTCTCGACCAACTCCTTCACCACGCTTGCGGGACGCTCGATGACCTCGCCGGCGGCGATCTGGTTGATCATCGTTTCGGAAAGCTGGCGAATGGGCATCCGAGGATTATAGGCGGATTCGAACGGTGTGGGGGAGGGGCTACTTCATGCCTGCGCCACCACCCAGTCCCTGACCTTGCGCGCGTTGTCGCTGAGCTCGCGGTTCTTCGGCCAGATGACGTGGAAGCCGATGCCGGTCCTCATCACATGGTCGGTCACCGGCACCAGCAGCCCTGATGCGACCAGCCGCTCGACCAGATGCCGCCAGCCAAGCGAGATGCCTTGCCCTTCCATCACCGCCTGGATCACCAGGGCATAGTCGTTGATGCGCAGGCCGCGCTCGGCATTGCGCAGGCTGGTTCCGGCCGACGCGAACCATTCGTCCCAGTTCGGCGCCTCGCGATAGGGCTCCTCGAGATGGATCAGCCGGTGCGTGGCCAGTTCCTCGACCGTCTTCGGCATGCCGAATTTGGCCAGATAGCTCGGTCCCGCGACGGGGAAGATCTCTTCGTCGGACAGCGACAGCGAGTGATAGTCCGGCCAGTCGCGCGGCACACCGCCGCGCACGCCGAGCGGAATACCCTCGGCAATGATGTCGAGGTCGCGGTCGGCGGTCTGGATGCGCAGATCGATGCCCGGCAGTTGGTCGCGGAACTGCTGCAGGCGCGGCATCATCCAGAACGAGCCGAAGGCAGTCGAGGCGGCAAGGGTCACATGGCCGCCGGTCGCCTGCAGGCGAAGGTCCTCGGCAGATTTGCGGATATGCGACAACCCCAGCGAGACGTCCGCGTGGAAGCGCTCGCCGGCCTCGGTCAGGAGCACCTGGCGGTGGCGGCGCTGAAACAGCTTGGCGCCGAGCTGTTCCTCCAGTCCGCGCACCGCATAGGATACGGCCGCCTGGGTCATGCCGAGCTCGCGCCCGGCGGCGGTGAAGCTCGACAGCCGGCCTGCCGCCTCGAAGACGACGAGGCTGCCGGCCGAGGGCAGGAGGTGGCGTAGGCTTCGCATAAGCACAGCTTATACAAGAGATCAGGATTTTCCAGCGTCACATCCATATTTCGTGTCGCTAACTTGGTCGGGCGGGATGAAGGAGACAACATGAACGCACCGGCCGCTGAATTGACTGAGCCGACCCACCGTCGCGGCGGCGGCCGCCTTGGGCGCAAGGCGCTGAGAAGCGCGCCGGTCGCGTCTTTCCCGACGCTCGTTCGCCAGATTCCGGCCTATGAGATCGTGCCCGACGAGGCGGTGGAGCTGATCCACGAGGAGTCGCTCAAAATCCTCGAGGAGGTTGGCTGCGAGTTCCGCGACGACGAAGCGATCGCGCTCTGGAAGGCGGCGGGTGCCGACGTCAAGGACACACGCGTCCGCATCGATCGCGCGCTGCTGATGGAGCTTGTCTCGAAGGTCCCGCCGGAATTCACGCTCAATGCGCGCAACCCCGAGCGTACGGTTCGCGTCGGCGGCAAGAACTCGATCTTCGTGCCGATGTATGGCGCGCCTTATGTGCGCGACCTCGACAACAAGCGGCGTTACGGCACGCTCAACGACCTCAACAATTTCCACAAGCTCGCCTACATGGCGCCGACGCTGCATTCGTCGAGCTCGATCATCTGCGAGCCGATGGAGATCCCGGTGCCGAAGCGGCACCTCCACATCATTCATTCGGCGCTCAAGCACTCCGACAAGCCGTTCATGGGCATCGTGACGTCGAAGGAGCGGGCCGAAGACACGATGGCGATGGCTGCGATCGTGTTCGGCGAGGAGTTCGTGCGCGACAATCCGGTGCTGGTGGCGATCACCAATTGCAATTCGCCGCTGGTGTGGGACGCCACCATGCTCGACGCGATGCGGGTCTATGCCCGCCACAACCAGCCGCTGATCCTGGCACCGTTTGCGCTCTGCGGCGCCTCGACCTCGGCCTCCGCCGTCGGCGCGGTCGCGCAGGTGAATGCCGAGGCGCTCGCCGGTGTGGCCTTCACCCAGCTCATCCGTCCCGGCTCGCCGCAGATCTATGGCCAGTTCATGGTGACCGTCGACATGAAGACCGGCGCCCCGATGGGGGGCACGCCGGAGGCCGCGCAGATGATGTATCTGATGGGTGCGCTGGCGCGGAAATACAAACTGCCGTGGCGCACCTCGGGCTTCCACGTCGGCTCCAAGCTCAACGACGCCCAGGCCGGCTACGAGGCGAACATGCTTATGCATGCCGCGATCCTCGCCGGCGCCAATTACATCTGGCACTCCGCCGGCTGGCTTGAAGCCGGCCTTACCTGCGGCTATTCGAAATTCGCCACCGACTGCGAACAGCTCGTCGGTTGGTACAAATATGCCGGCGGCGTTCCCTTCGACGATTTCAAGGAGGCCATGGCGGCGGTCCGCGAGGTCGGTCCGCAAGGGCATTTTCTCGGCACGCAGCACACGCTCGAGCATTTCGAGCGCGCCTTCTTCATGCCGAGCATCATGGACTTCAATTCCTTCGAACAATGGACAGCCGAGGGCGCGAAGGATCACGACACGCGCGGCCGCGAAAGGGCGCGCAACATGCTCGCCGACTACCAGGAGCCGAAGCTCGACGACGGCATCGCCGAAGGTCTCAAGGATTTGATCGCGCGGCGCGAGGAAAAGCTGCCTGATACCGTTAGTTGACAAAATATGGGCAAAGGCCGTCGGCAATCGTGACTGACAGCAAGCCAGTGGCTCAGCCAGCGCGCACCTTGCCGATCGCAAGGTGTTTCTGAAGCGATTGACAGGCGTTCATAATATGATCGTAGACCAACTTTGCGGCCTGTTCGGTCTCGCCAGCGCGGCAGGCGGCCAGGATTTCGCGATGTTCTCGATCCGCAAGCTCATGACCGCCGGAAATCGTCAGCTGAACTCGCAGATAGCGTTCGATGCGATCGTTAACCGACCGGATCATGCGGAGGAGATATGGTCGCCCGGCGTCTAGATAAAGACTGGAATGGAACTCCCAATTTAGTTCCGCCCAGCGGCCGACGTCGGTTTCCTTCGCAAAGGAGTCGCAACTTGCTTGCGCCTTATCGAAGGTCTTCTCGTTCATGTGGGGGAGGGAAAGCCGAATTGCGTTCGATTCCAGCATCGCTCGGACCTCGAAAATCTGCACGATCTCCGGTTCCGACATGCTGGCGACAATTGCGCCCTTGTTTCGCTGAAATGCCACGAATCCCTCTGCCTCGAGCCGCTTCAAAGCTTCGCGCACCGGAATCTTGCTGATGTTGAACATGCGGGCGACGTCGTCTTGCCTGATCGGTTCGCCCTCATCAAGCGACCCGGATATGATTGCTCCGCGGATGAACTTCAAAACCACGTCGGAAG
>NZ_RZSV01000161.1:0-13334 GCF_004023205.1 Mesorhizobium sp. M1A.F.Ca.IN.020.03.2.1
TTAGGAGCCGGCCCTGTCCCCGGGCCGGCTCCGCTTTTTTTGCCGCCGCCTGCGGGCCTTTCTCGTAACGGCAGACCGGAGCACTATGGCCGTTTATTTTTGGATGGACGGCGATGCTGGAAATCCCTGACGACCGCTGTGAGCGCGCCAAGCTGTTCAAGGCGATAGACGACGCCTTCAAGGCCGGCGATTTCGATGGGCTTGGCAAGGCGCTCGGCGGCTCCGCGCGATGGTACGACGAGAGGATGCCGTTCGAGCTCGGCCTCGGCCATCCGTTGGAGTATGCGATCTATTGGAGCCCGACCGGCTTCATCGCCACGTTGCTTGATGCAGGTTCGAATCCGAATTACGAGGATCCCGCCGGCTTCCCGTCGATCATCGCCGCGCTATCCACCGAGCGGTCGGACAGGCTACAGCTTATCCAGATCCTGCTCGAGCAGGGCGCCGACCCGAACATGCGCGGGGTCAACGACTGGACCCCTCTGCATTACGCGGTGGCGAAACGCGACGCCGAGGCAATCCGCCTGCTGCTGGCGTCGGGCGCGGATCCATCGCTCAGGACGCGCATCGATGACTATGAAACCGCCCTGGAAGGTGCAGACCACGCCGGTTTCGAAGCGGGGGCGTCGCTACTGCGTGAGGCGATGTCCCGACGCAGTTGATAAGGTCGCCGGCGAAGCGGCGGACTGAACCGCTCTCAGAGTTCCTTCAATCCGGTCTTGAAGCGCCTGCCGTTGGCGACATAGTGCGCGGCCGAGACCCGCAGCCTCTCGATTGCCGCGTCATCCAGCACCCTTATCACCTTGGCGGGCGAGCCGACGATCAGCGAATTGTCCGGGAAAACCTTGTTTTCGGTCACCAAGGCGCCGGCGCCGACCAGCGAATTCTTGCCGATCCTCGCGCCGTTGAGAACGATGGCGCCCATGCCGATCAGGCTGTTGTCGCCGACCGTGCAGCCATGCAGCAGCGCGCGATGACCCATCGTGCAGCCCTGCCCGATGCTGAGCGGATAGCCCGGATCGGTGTGCATGACCGTATGTTCCTGCACATTGGTGTCGGCGCCGATGGTGATCGTTTCACCGTCGCCGCGGATGACGACGCCGAACCAGAAGCCGGCATTGCGGCCTATCGCGATATCGCCGATCAGCGTGGCGTCGGGCGCCACCCAATTGGTTTCGGCGTCCTCGAACCGGGGCGCCTTCCCGTCGATCGCATAGATCGGCATCTTTTCTCCGATTCGTCTCAAGCCGAGAATTCGGCGGAGCTTAGGAGACCCGTTGCCCAGGAAGCAATGGTGATCAGCACGATGCCGAGCGCCAGTGCCCAGGCAATCGCCGTGCAGCCGCAGGAAAGCAGCGCCAGCGTGCCGATGCGTCCCTCGCGCCGCGCAGCCAGAGCATCATTGGTGAGCATGAACGGGCCGGCGCAGGCGGTCACCGCGAGCGAGCGCACAATATGGGCAGGCGTGACATAGGGTTCGGCGAAGGCCAGCCGGCCACCGCAGACGATTTCCATCGCCGAGCCGGCGAGGCCGCAAGCCGTCAGGCCGACCGCAAAAGCGTAGAGAGGGAGCAGCATGAGATCCATCTTTACCAACCGTTTACCATGAGACCGCACAGTCGTGCCGACGCGCTGCAAGAGCCATGCCGCGCCAGTTGTGCCACCTGAGGACAGGTGAGCGGATCGGGGAATTGGGATGAGAGAGGCAGCCGCTGCGGAGGAATTCGAGGTTGTCGACTCGACCTTGATGAAGCGGGTCTTCTATGTCTTCGCGGCGCTCGCCCTGCTTTCGGTGGCTATCAGTCTCGGCGGCAAATGGCTCGGCCGGTCGATCGCCATGGCCGGCTACACCGACGACACGACCGTGCGCCAGGTCGTCATGGGCAACAATGTGATCAGTGTGCCGGCCAACTTCATCCGCTTCGACCAGGCCAGGCGCGACGGAAACGCCTCGCGCCTCGACCTTTATCTGCGCTATCCTGAAATGGACGGCTACAGCACCGCCGCGCGCGGCGACTTCAACCACACCACGACCAGGAAGATCATCTTCCTGTCATTCGAGCCGCGGATGATGTCGCGCGACATGAGCGGCCGTTTCGCGCCGATCTACAGCGCCCTGATCGTCAAGCCGGGCACACCCGGCCCGGGCGGGACGACGCTCTACGGCTTCGCCGAGAAATCGGGCTATCTCAACGAGGTCCTGGCGGTCGCCGACCGCCCCGGCAAAGACCCGTTCGTCGCCCGCTGCCTGAGCGGCCCAAGTGCCGAGGAATCGCTGGCCCCCTGCGAGCGCGACATCCAGGTCGGCGACGATCTCAGCCTCACCTACCGCTTCCCGCGCGAGTTGCTCGGGAACTGGCAGGTGCTCGATGCCGCGATCGCCACCAAGGTGGCCGGTATCCTGAAAACGGGACGCTGAAGCGCTGCGCCGGAGCCATGGGCGCGCCACCCGCTCTTCCTCTCCAGCGGCCAGCCTGGCTCAATATATCGGCACGACCGGCTCGGCGATGCGGTCTGGCATCGGGCCGGCAAGGCGCGCTATTGGTCGAACATGATGCCACCCTATCTCACGTTCGACCCCGTCAGCCGCCGCCTGCGCCTCGACCCGCATGAACCGGCCTTTGTGCAGAACCCGTATGAGGGCTACGCCTTCTTGCACGGCGCTTCGAACGCCTTCTTCTGGGAGAATTATGGTTTTTGGTGTTTCGGCGGCTTCGACGACGTCAACCGCCTGCTTCGCGATCGTCGCTTCGGCCGCCAGAACCCGGCCGGCATTCCCGACAGCCGCGGGGTTGGCGGCGACCGTTCGCACCTGACCGCCTTCGACGCCATCGAAGCCAATTCGATGCTTGAGCTCGAGCCGCCGGTGCACACGAGGTTGCGGACACTGGTCAATCGGGCCTTCGTGTCGCGCCAGGTCGAGCGGCTGCGGCCGCGCATCGAGGCTCTGGCCAATGAGCTGATCGACCGCTTCGAGCCGGGCTCCGTCGATCTTCTGCCCGCTTACGCCTCGCCCTTGCCGATCACCATCATCGCCGAGATGCTCGGCGTTCCGGTCGAGATGGGGCCGCAACTGCTCGACTGGTCGCATCAGATGGTCGCCATGTACATGCACGGCCGCACGCGCGAGACCGAGGAGACGGCCAACCGCGCCGCGCACGATTTCGCGGCTTTCCTGCGCGGCTATGTCGCCGAGCGGCGCAAGAGACCCGACGACGATCTGCTTTCGCTGCTGATCGAGGCGCAGGACAACGGCCAGAAGCTCTCGGAGGAGGAGCTGGTTTCCTCAGCTATCCTTCTGCTCAACGCAGGGCACGAAGCGACTGTGCACCAGACCGGAAATGCCGTGAGAACGATCCTCGCGCAGGGCGGCGATGGGCGCCGCTTCTTTGCAACACCGGAGGCCAATGCCGCCACGGTCGAGGAATGCCTGCGCTACGATGCGCCGCTGCACATGTTCCTGCGCTATGCCTATGAAGAGATGGAAGCTGCTCCGGGCATTTTGCTCAAGCCCGGAGAGACGGTGGCGCTGCTGCTCGGCATGGCCAATCACGACCCGCTGGCTTTCGCCGGACCGGCCACATTCAACCCGGCGCGGACGGACCAGAAGAACGTGTCGTTCGGCGCCGGCATCCACTTCTGCATCGGCGCGCCGCTGGCCAGGCTGGAGTTGCAGGTGTCGCTGAAGACGCTGTTCGACCGGCTGCCGGATCTAGGCCTGACGGAAGAGCCGCGCTTCCGCGACACCTATCATTTTCATGGATTGGAAGCGCTCTCGGTGCGCTTCTGAGCCGCAAAAATCCGAAGATCTGAAAATGAGATTCGCCTTTCTGCAGGAACCGCCCTTCTGCTTCACCGATGCATCCGGGAAAGTCGGCGGCTGCGACGCGATGCTGGCCGAGAAGATCTTCGCGATGTCCGAAACGACGGCTTTCACGCCCGTCGAGACTGAATTCGCCGAGTTGCTGCCGGGACTGGCCGACGGCCGCTGGGACATGACCACCGGCCTGTTCATCTCGGAAGAGCGCAGCAAGCTGGTGGACTTCAGTCGCCCGATCTGGTCGCTGCCGGACGGCTTGATGGTCGCCAAGGGCAACCCGCTCGACCTTGAAGGCTATCGCTCTCTTGCAGGCCACCCCTCCGCGAGGCTTGGCGTGATATCGAACCAGATCCAGCATCGGACGGCCCTGCAGAATGGCGTGCCGCCGGAGCGGATCAGTGTGTTCACCACGCAGGCCCAAGCGGCGGAGGCGGTGGCTACCGGCATGGTGCAGGCCTATGCCAGCGTCGCCATGGCGCATCGCGGCTACATCGCGCGGCGACCGGCTGCTCTGGCCGATGTCATTGACGTTCCCGCGTCCGAACGGCTGCCCGCCGCCGGCGCGTTTGCGGTCGCCAAAGGCAACGACGCGTTGAGGCGGCGTGTGGATGATTGTCTGGGCGACCTGCTTGGAAGCCGGTGGCACCGCGACCTGATGGCCGGATTCGGTTTCTCCGAAGCGGATGTCGACCGGCTGCTCTAACAGCCCGGCAAGCGCGCTTCACAGCTTGATCACATATTCCTTGCGAGTCGTCTCCACCACTTCCCAGGTCCCTTTGAAACCCGGCCGCAGCACAAAACTGTCGCCGGCCTTGACCGTGCGCGCGTCGCCGCCGTCTTCGGCGATCACCGAGACGCCGGACAGGATGTGGCAGAATTCCCATTCGTCATAGACGATGCGCCACTTGCCCGGCGTCGCTTCCCAGATGCCGGCGTAAAGGCTGCCGTCCCGCTCCTCGACATTCCAGGTGCGGAATTTCGGATCGCCGGAGATCAAGCGTTCCGGGGCCGGCGCGCCGGCCTCCGGCTCGACAGTTTCGGGATCAACCGCGAGAAAGGCGGACATCGCGCTCAGACCTTGCTCAGCGCCTGTTCGAGGTCGGCGACGATGTCGTTGACGTCCTCGATGCCGATCGACAGGCGGACCGTGTCCGGGCCGGCACCGGCCTTTACCTTCTGCTCGTCGGACAGTTGCCGGTGCGTGGTCGAGGCCGGGTGAATGACCAGCGACTTGGTGTCGCCAACATTGGCGAGGTGCGAGAACAGTTCCAGCGCCTCGACGAACTTGACGCCGGCCTCGTAGCCGGCCTTGAGGCCAAAGGTGAAAACGGCGCCGGCACCCTGCGGCGAGTATTTCTTCTGCAGCGCATTGTTCTTGTCGCTCGGCAGTCCGGGATAGTTCACCCAGGCGACTTTTGGATGGTTGGAAAGCCAGGCGGCGACGCTCGCGGCGTTGTCGCAATGACGCTGCATCCTGAGCGGCAAGGTTTCCAGGCCGGTCAGGATCAGGAAGGCGTTGAAGGGCGAGATCGCCGGGCCGAGGTCGCGCAGGCCGAGCACGCGCGCGGCAATGGCAAAGGCGAAGTTGCCGAAAGTCTCGTGCAGGACGAGGCCGCCATATTCAGGGCGAGGCTCCGACAGCATCGGGTATTTGCCCGACTTCGACCAATCGAAGGTGCCGCCGTCGACGATGGCGCCGCCGATCGAATTGCCGTGGCCGCCGATGAACTTGGTCAGCGAATGCACCACGATGTCGGCGCCATGCTCGATCGGCCGCACGAGATAGGGCGAGGCCAGCGTGTTGTCGACGATCAGCGGCAGGCCGTGCCTGCGAGCGATGTCGCCGATCTTCTCGATGTCGACGAAGATGCCGCCCGGATTGGCGAGGCTTTCGATGAAGATCGCCCTGGTGTTGTCGTCGATTTGGCTCTCAAAGGTCGATGGATCGTTGGTATCGGCCCAGCGGACCTCCCAGCCATAATTCTTGAAGGCGTGGCCGAATTGGTTGATGGAGCCGCCATAAAGCTTTGTGGCAGATACGAAATTGTCACCCGGCCGCATCAGATTGTGGAAGACGATGACCTGGGCGGCGTGGCCGGAGGCGACGGCCAGCGCGGCAGTGCCACCTTCGAGCGCGGCGAGACGCTCCTCGAGAACCGCCTGCGTGGGGTTCATGATGCGGGTATAGATGTTGCCGAAGGCCTTCAGCCCGAACAGCGAGGCGGCGTGGTCGGCGTCATCGAAGACATAGGAGGTGGTCTGATAGATCGGCGTGGCGCGCGCGCCGGTCGCCGGGTCCGGCTTGGCGCCGGCATGGACGGCGAGCGTGTTGAAACCGGGCGTACGGGTCATCGAAGCCTCCCTCTCAAACTTGCGAAAATCGCCGGGCATTCTTGGCCAAGCGCGGTCGTGAATGCAAAGAACAAAATACCTTTCGGCGTGCGATCTGCGGCGAACGCCCGGGAAAATCCATTTCTTCCCGGAATAGTTTTGCGCGCCTGGTTGTCCGTCTATTTCTGGCGCACGCCAAAACTCTGGAAACCCTTGCGCATCAATGGCTTCTTCGACGATAGCACGCCGGAGTTGACGCCGGTCCAGCCGATCTCGCCCGACAGCTTGCCATATTCGATCTTGGGACAGCGGTTCATGACCACCTTGATGCCGGCTGCCTCGGCGCGCGCGGCGGCCTGGTCATGGCGAACACCTAGCTGCATCCAAACGACCTTCGGCAGCGGATCGAGCTTCAGTACCTGCTCGACGATGCCAGGGACAGCGGCCGAGCCGCGAAAAATGTCAATCATGTCGACCGGGTGCGGCAGGTCGGCCAGGCTGGCATAGACCGTCTGTCCAAGGATCTGCTTTCCCGCATGACCGGGATTGATCGGCAACACCGAAAAACCCTTGGCCAGCAGATATTTCAGCACGAAATAGCTCGGCCGCACGTCGTTGGGCGAGGCGCCGACCATGGCAATGGTCTTCACCGAGTTCAGAATGCCGGCAATGTAGCTGTTGTCGTAGGCGTCGTGATTCATGGCTCGTCCTCATACAGCGCATCGGCGAGAAAGGCAGCCGGATCGCTGCAGAAGTCACGCATCATGCGAAAATGATCGGTGTCCTGAAAATCAATCAGATCGAGGCCGAAGCGGCTGATGCGGAAGAGCCGCGCGTTCGGGCAGGCCATCAGCAACGGCGAGTGCGTCGCCATGATCACCTGCGCGGTGCCGGACCGCTCCATGCGCTGAAGCAGCTTCAGCAACTCGATCTGGCGCGTCGGCGAGAGCGCGCTTTCGGGCTCGTCGAGGATGTAGATGCCCTGTCGTCGGCAGCGTTCCTCGAAGAAGCGGATGAACCCTTCGCCATGCGACCATGACAGGAAGTCCGGCGGCGCTCCGCCAGACTCCAGCGCCGCCTGGTCAAGATAACGAGCCACGGAGTAAAAGGACTCCGCCCGGAAGAACCAGCCCGCGGTGACCTTCGGCAGCCAATGGCAGCGCAGCGCAGCGGCAAGTGCCCCGCCACTCTTGTCGATGGCGCCTGAGTGGTCGACGGGCATATAGCCTTTGCCGCCGCCGGCCTCGTCATAGCCGGCCAGCGCGCCGATGGCTTCGAGCAGCGTCGATTTGCCGGTGCCGTTCTCGCCAACGATGATGGTGATGGCCGACGTGAATTCGAACTCGAATTCGCGATCCCGGAAGATCGGCAGGCTCCATGGATATCCATCCCAATCCGCGACGCGCGAAGGCTCAAGCAGAATGCGCTTGAGATAGGGCGCTTTCAGCCGCGTCAGTTGCTTGCGGGCAGCCACGTCGGACCTTCAATCATGAAAAAGCGCGCTGCATTCTCGGGTCAATTATTCGTCGGCCCATTCCGGCTTGCGCTTGCCGATGAAAGCGCCGATGCCCTCCTCGGCGTCGCGCGCCAGCATGTTTTCCACCATCACGCGGCCGGTATAGGCGTAGGCGTCAGCCAGCCCCATTTCGGCCTGGGCGTAGAACGCCTCCTTGCCGGTCTTGACCACCAAAGACGATTTTGAAGCAACCGTTTGCGCGTATTTGTTGACAACCTGATTCAGATATTCGCGCGGCACGATCCGGTTGACGAGACCGAACTCCTTGGCCGTCGCCGCATCGATCGTCTCGCCGGTGAGAAGCATTTCCATCGCCTGCTTGCGCGAGACGTTGCGCGACAGCGCAACCATCGGCGTCGAGCAGAACAGGCCGATATTGACGCCGGGCGTGCAGAAGGTCGCTTCGTGCGAGGCGATGGCGAGGTCGCAGCTCGCGACAAGCTGCAGTCCGGCCGCGGTAGCCAGACCGTCGACCTCGGCGATTACCGGCCTCGGATGGCGCACGATAGTCTGCATCAGCTTTGCGCAGGCGACAAAGGTCATTTCGAAGAAGGCGCGGCCGCGATCCGGTTCGGCGCGGTGCGCCGTCATTTCCTTGAGGTCGTGGCCGGCGCAAAACACTTTGCCTGACGCTGCCAGGATGATGACGCGTACGGATTTGTCGTCCTTCACGCGGTCGAACTCGGCCTGCAGCGCCGCCATCGTCGCCAGCGACAGCGCGTTGGCCGGCGGGCTTGCAAGGGTGAGGCGCAGCACGCCCTTGTCTTGGCTGACAAGAACCGGGCCGTCGGCGACGGCGGGCTTGATAGCAACGACTTCGGCCATTTTTGAACCTCTCGATCAGCGGTCCCGGGTTATGGAGCAACAGAACTAACATGCTGCCGATTGAAGAACAGCCGCGAGACGTGTTTTCTCCGTGGCACCGTTTGGTCCAGGCGCGCCGCCTGGAACTTCCCGTATATAGGAATCGCGCATGCCCGCTCAAAGCAATCTCAAGCCGGTGCTGACCTCGGCCGAAGTCAACGCGCTGATGGCAAACGTCTATCCGCAGCTCAACGACCAGTTCTCCTTCTATGAGGCGCTGGAAGTGTTTCCGGGCGGCTGCACGGTGCGGCTCAATGCCGACCAGCGCCATCTGCGCCCCGGCGGCACCGTCTCGGGTCCCGCGCTGTTCACGCTTGCCGACATTGGCGGCTATGTGTGCGTGCTCAGCCATGCCGGGCCGGATGCGCTTTCGGTGACGACCAATCTCAACATCAACTTCATGCGCAAGGCAGAGGCCGGAGCGATCGACGGCCATTGCCGTATCCTCAAGCTCGGAAAGAGCCTGATGGTCTTCGACATCGACATCGTCGCCGGGGCCGACCGGCACAGGGTGGCCCACGCCACTGGGACTTATTCGATCCCGCCGAAGCGAATGGATGAGGTAAAATAATACCGTTTCGCCAATTGATTGTTTTTGCTTTATTTTCAGCGCCAGTAGAGTTTCCGCTTGGCTTGACGCATCCGGCACCCTCGCCTATAAGCCGTCACGAAACAGCGGCCGCAAGGGCCGCCGTTTTGTTATTGCCGGACGGCTTGGCCTCTCCGTCAATTCAAGCAACAAAAAACGCCTGTTCCTGCCGTTCGCGGACAGGACGGTCAACCTGAGAGCAAAACATGGCTACCTTTTCGCAGAAGCCTGCGGATGTGGTGAAGAAGTGGGTGCTGATCGACGCCGAGGGTCTCGTCGTCGGCCGCCTTGCCACTGTCATCGCCAACCATCTGCGCGGCAAGCACAAGCCCACTTTCACCCCGCATGTCGATGATGGCGACAATGTCATCGTCATCAATGCCGACAAGGTGGTGTTCACCGGCAAGAAGTACACCGACAAGGTCTATTACTGGCACACCGGCCATCCCGGCGGCATCAAGGAGCGCACCGCCCGCCAGCTGCTCGAGGGCCGCTTCCCCGAGCGCGTCGTCGAGAAGGCTGTGGAGCGCATGATCCCGCGCGGCCCGCTTGGCCGCCGCCAGATGAAGAATCTCCGCGTCTATGCAGGCACTGAGCATCCGCACGCGGCCCAGCAGCCCGTCACGCTCGACGTGGCCAAGCTGAACTCCAAGAACAAGAGGGCCTCGTAATGGCTGAGCTTTCCTCGCTCGCAGAACTCGGGACTGTCACGACCGCCGCGCAGCCGGCCGCGCCTGTCCACGTCCAGAAGCTCGACAAGTCGGGCCGCGCCTATGCCACTGGCAAGCGCAAGAACGCGATCGCGCGCGTCTGGGTGAAGCCGGGCTCCGGCAAGATCATCGTCAACGACAAGGAATTCGCGACCTATTTCGCGCGTCCCGTGCTGCAGATGATCCTCAACCAGCCGATCGTCGCCGCCAACCGCGCCGGCCAGTACGACATCGTCGCCACCGTGATCGGCGGCGGTCTCTCCGGCCAGGCGGGCGCCGTGCGTCACGGCATCTCCAAGGCGCTGACCTATTACGAGCCGGGCCTGCGCTCGGTGCTCAAGAAGGGCGGCTTCCTCACCCGCGACAGCCGCGTGGTCGAGCGCAAGAAGTACGGCAAGGCCAAGGCCCGCCGCAGCTTCCAGTTCTCGAAGCGCTAAGCGCTGCGAAGTCCAAGCATTTCGAAAAGGCCGCCTCCGGGCGGCTTTTTTGTTTCCGTCACCAGTGCCCGGCCGGCGTTTTTATGTAGTCGATGAACGCGCGCAGCGGCGCCGGCACCAAGCGCCGGCCAGGGTAATAAAGAAACGGCCCCGAGAAGCTTTGCCACCAGGGCTGGAGCACAGGTTCCAGAACGCCGCTGTCGAAATACGGGCGCACCCAGTCCTCGAAGAGCCAAAGGATGCCGACGCCGGCGATCGCCGCATCGACAGCGAGATCGACGCCACCACCGATGCTGACGACCAATGGCCCCGTGGGATCGACCCGCACCACCTCGCCGTCCCGCTCGAACTCCCAGGGCGTCATGACCCCGCTCGGGAAGCGGCCGCGCACGCAGGCATGGCCAAGCAGGTCGCGCGGGTGCTGCGGCCGACCGTGCCGATCAAGGTAGGACGGCGCGGCGGAGGTCGTGAAGCGCTGCGCGCGCGGTCCGATCGGCACCGCGATCATGTCCTGCTCCAGCCGCTCGTCATAGCGGATTCCGGCGTCGCAGCCGGCCACCAGCACATCGACAAAGTTCTCCTCGGCGATCACCTCCAGGCGAATGGCGGGATAGGCCGCGAGAAATCGCGGAACGATCTTGGGCAGCACCAGCCGCGAGGCGCTTATCGGCACGTTGAGACGCAAGGTTCCGGCGGGCCGGTCGCGAAAGCCGTTCACCACATCGAGCGCAGCTTCTACCTCGCCCAATGCGGGGCCGAGCCGCGCCAGCAGGCTGGCACCAGCTTCGGTCAAAGCAACGCTGCGCGTGGTGCGGTTGAAGAGCCTAACACCGAGTTGGGTTTCCAGACGGCGGATGGCTTCGCTGAGCGCTGACGCGCTGCCGGCCGTGGCGCGAGCTGCTTCGCGAAAGCCGCCGGCGCGGGCCACGGCCATGAACGCCTGGAGATCGTTGAGTTCGGCCGCCATTGTCCTGAATTTCGTACAAGCTGTGCCGAATATAGCTGGTTATCGGGACAGCGGCTATGCCTTATCTCCCTCGCCGGCAACGAAGGAGAACCACGATGTCCAGCGTAAACAAATCCGGCACCTATAAACTCGGCGAGCGGTCGGTCCGCCGCCTCGGCTACGGCGCCATGCAGCTCGCAGGCAAAGGAGTCTTCGGTCCACCGAAAGACCATGACGCGGCCATCGCCGTGCTGCGCGAAGCCATAGCGCAAGGCGTGAACCATATCGACACCAGCGATTACTATGGTCCGCACGTCACCAACAAGCTGATCCGCGAGGCGCTATTGCCCTACCCCGACGACCTCACCATCGTCACAAAGATCGGCGCCCGTCGTGGCGAAGACGCCTCCTGGCTGCCGGCCTTCACAGCCGATGAGCTCGAACAGGCCGTACACGACAATCTTCGCAATCTTGGCCTCGAGGTGATGGACGTCGTCAATCTGCGCATCATGTTCGGGATGCATGGTCCAGCCGAGGGCTCCATCGAGGCGCAGGTCACCAAGCTCGCCGAGCTTCAGCGCAAGGGCCTGGTGCGCAATATCGGCTTGAGCAACGTCACCCGAGCGCAAATCCAGGAAGGCCGCAAGATTTGCGACATCGTCTGCGTGCAGAACCAGTACAATCTGGCGCATCGCGAGGACGACGCGCTGATCGATGAACTGGCGCGCCACGGCATCGCCTATGTGCCGTTCTTTCCGCTTGGCGGCTTCAGCCCGTTGCAATCGTCGACGCTGTCCGGCGTGGCCGAGCGGCTCGGCGCGACGCCGATGCAGGTTGCGCTGGCATGGTTGTTGCAGCGTTCCCCCAACGTCCTTTTGATCCCGGGCACGTCGTCGGTCGGGCATCTGCGCGAGAACCTTGCGGCAGCGGAGTTGGAGCTGTCGGCGGATGTGCTGCGCGAGTTGAATGGGGTGGCGAAAGCGGCGTAGGTCGGCGCAGCGCCCCGCCCGCGCCCTGCGGCGCGACCTCCCCATCAAGGGGAGGTAAGGCGCCGCGCTTTACGCTCAAACGGGTTTAGCATTTCATGAATGTCGCAGGCATGCAGCGACGGCAGGCTGGCACGACGCTCTACCTCCCTCGATGGGGAGGTCGGCGCGAAGCGCCGGGCGGGTGAAGCGCCGACGTCAGCTTAATTAATACTGGCCGTATGCGCCGACTCGGCTTGCTTGATGTCCGTCGTGTACGGTACGCGATAGCCATTGGCAGCCAGCCATTCGATCGCCGCTTTTGGCTCGTCGGTCTGGATGATGGTGGCGCCGCGATCGACCCAAAAACCCCAAGCCTCGCGCGGCAGGCTGGCAGCGACCGCCAGCTCGTCGCCACGGCCGCCGGCAAGGAAGCCGCCCGGCTTGTTGACGATGGCATAAGTATCGGTCCAGAGGTGCCAGTCACCGCGGACGGCTGTAGCCCGCATGCGCGTGCTGAACAGCGGGCCGCCGTTTGCGGTCAACGTCTCGGCGCCGTTGCGCCAGTTGATCAGCTCGATAGCGCGTGGCGCGAACGCCTTGTCGACCTCGCCGGCAAAGGCGGCATCGTGCACGGCGTCATCGGCAAGGATCGGCATGAACTGGAAGCCGCCGCCCGCCTGGGCGAGCGCGGCCTTCGCGGCTTCAATGCGCGCCTGGTTCCACAGGTTCTCCTTGACGATCACCTGATCGGCCATGCCGAGATCGCGGGCGACCGCGATCATGCCTGGCAGGTCCGTCACCTCCAGCTTGTTGTCGAGATTGATCAGGATCCTGTCCCTGGTCGTCAGCAGCATCTCGCGCAGCGTCAACACCGGCTCGCTGGTGACGGCGCCGGTGCCCTCGATCACCAGCCGGCACTTCTTCAGTTCCGCCAGCGTATATTCCACCACCTCGCCCTTGCAGTTCGTGGTGCGGTCGAGCCAGCTGTCATGCATGATGACGAACGCGCCGTCCTTCGAGCGCCTCACATCGACCTCGACGATCTCGGCGCCGATCGCGATCGAGCCCTCGACCGCGGCAAGCGAATTCTCGGCATAAAGCGTCTTGCCGGCCTGCATGCTGCCGGCCCGATGCGCCGCGATCATCACATGAT
>NZ_RZSV01000162.1:0-13331 GCF_004023205.1 Mesorhizobium sp. M1A.F.Ca.IN.020.03.2.1
ATCTCGACCTGTTCCTGGATGACGCTCTGCGGCCCGTCGGCGATCTCCGAGGCGATCTCGACGCCGCGGTTCATCGGCCCGGGATGCATGACCAGCGCATCCTCCTTGGCCGCTTTCAGCTTCTCGGCGTCGAGGCCGAAATAGCGGAAATATTCGCGGATCGACGGCACGAAGGCGCCTTCCATGCGCTCGCGCTGCAGGCGCAGCATCATCACGACGTCGGCGTCCTTCAGTCCTTCCGCCATCGAGCGCGACACAATCACGCCCATCCTGTCGATGCCCGCGGGCAGCAGCGTCGAGGGTGCGACCACCCGCACCTGCGCGCCGAGCGCGTTCAAGAGCATGATGTTGGAGCGGGCGACGCGCGAATGCAGAATGTCGCCGCAGATCGCCACGATCAGCTTCGACAGCGGTCCCTTGGCGCGGCGTATGGTCAGCGCGTCGAGCAGCGCCTGCGTCGGGTGCTCATGCGCGCCGTCGCCGGCGTTGACCACCGAGCAGCCGACCTTTTGCGCCAGAAGCGCTGCCGCGCCCGCCGACTGATGGCGGATGATCAGGATATCCGGACGCATGGCGTTGAGCGTCATGGCGGTGTCGATCAGGGTCTCGCCCTTCTTCACCGAAGAGCTCGCCACCGACATGTTCATGACGTCGGCCCCGAGCCGTTTTCCGGCGAGCTCGAAGGACGATTGCGTGCGGGTCGAGGCCTCGTAGAAGAGGTTGATTTGTGTCCGGCCGCGCAGCGTCGAGGTCTTCTTTTCAGATTGCCGCGAGATCGAGACGGCCCGGTCGGCGCGATCGAGCAACAGCTCGATATCAGCGGGGGAAAGATCGCGGATGCCTAGAAGATGGCGGTGAGGGAACAGCGGCAGGGACGAAGCGTCGGTCATCTCAAGGCGCTGCTATAGGGTGCGGTCCGGCCAGCCGCAAGCGCCAGCTTTGGATTGCGCGCGTTCTCCCCGGTATTTTCGTCGCGCGCCTTGCATTGCTTGGCTATAAGGCCCGATGGCTTCGGATTCGCGACCGCGGCCTTGAGATGGTAAGGACCTCTCTGCCAACTGAAGGATTGGGCGTGACCGACGAGGTGATCAACCAGCCGCCGCCACTGACGGGCGGCAACGCATGGCGGGGCGATCCGTTGCTCATCCAGCTTGCCGAGCGTTTTTCCGATTCCGTCCGCAAGGATCTGGACGGGCTCGGCAGGTTCGTCATGACGCAGGAAGCACAGGAACTTGCCCGGCTCGCCAACACCGACACACCGAAGCTCAGGACGCATGACCGCCAGGGCCGACGCGTCGATCTGGTCGAGTTTCATCCCGCTTATCACGCGCTCATGCGACGCTCGGTTGCCGGCGGCCTGCATTCCTCGGTTTGGGAAAACGGCGATGCCGAGATCGGCCGCCGGCATCAGGTGAGGGCGGCGCGCTTCTACCTGACCGCGGAGCTCGAGACCGGACATCTTTGCCCCATCACCATGACCAGCGCTTCGCTGGCGGCGCTGATGGCGAGCCCAAAGCTGTTCCGCGAATGGGCGCCGCGCGTGACAACGCGCAAATACGACCAGAGCCAGAAGCCGCCGGTGCAAAAGACCGGGCTTACCCTCGGCATGGGTATGACCGAGAAACAGGGCGGCACCGACGTGCGCGCCAATGTCACAAAGGCCGAGCGCGCGGGAAACGGCTTCTATCGGCTGACCGGGCATAAATGGTTCATGTCGGCGCCGATGTCCGACGCCTTTCTCGTGCTCGGCCAGGTGCCGGAAGGGCTTTCATGCTTCCTGGTTCCGCGCATTCTGGGCGACGGCTCGGGCAATGGCTTCCGTTTCCAGCGCCTGAAGGACAAGCTCGGCAACCGCTCCAACGCCTCGTCGGAGGTCGAGTTCGCCAATGCCATCGGCGAGATGGTCGGCGAGCCGGGCGCCGGGATCAAGACGATCATGGACATGGTCACGCTGACCAGGCTCGACTGCGCCGTCGCTTCGTCAGCGCTCATGCGCGCCGGGCTGGCCGAAGCCGTCCACCACGTGCGCCATCGCCAGGTGTTCGGCATCAGTCTGGTCGATCAACCGCTGATGCAGCGGGTCCTTGCCGACATGGCGCTCGACGTTGCCGCCGCGACGGCGCTGTCGTTCCGGCTGGCGCGTTCCTTCGACGAGGCGGCGAGCGATCGCGGCGAGGCGGCCTTTGCACGCGCCATGACGCCGGTGGTCAAATACTGGGTATGCAAGATCGCACCGGCCTTGCTTTACGAGGCGATGGAGTGCCTCGGCGGCAACGGCTATGTCGAGGAAGCGCCGCTTGCTCGCTATTACCGTGAGGCTCCGGTCAACGCGATCTGGGAAGGCTCCGGCAACGTCATGGCGCTCGACGTGCTGCGTGTGCTTGGCCGCGCGCCAGGCCTGTTCGAGGAGGTGCTGGCCGGCATCGACCGCGACCTCGGCGCCGGCGGGCGGGGTACCATCGGCGTGCTCAACGCGGCCATGCAGGTGGCTTCGACCGACCAAGGCTCGGCGCGCCTGCTGACCGAACAGCTGGCACTTTCGGCGGCGGCGGCGGAGCTGCGCCGGCTGGGGGCAGGGCGGATCGCCGACGCCTTCGTCGAAACAAGACTCGGCGGCCAATGGCGCACCACCTACGGCATGCTCGATTCGCGCCATGACGCGCGCATGATCATCGACACGCTCTACCCGCCGCTGAGCTGAGCAGCCTGAAAGGCGTTCGATCGCCGGCCTGTGGATTGCCGTTAACCTTAACGAATGGTTTCCGTTGCGGGGAGGCTTCGCGGAGCCCACTCTGTCCACCGGAGTAGGGAAATGTTAACCATGACGATCCCGTGCTCCCAGGCAGGAAGCGCATGCGGCACGTTTTGACATCATTTCTGGCCTTGCATTGGGCGGTCGTCTTCGCCCTGCTGGCCTACATCTGCATGGATGGCAATCGCGGCATCGCGTCGGCGCTCGGCGTGCTTGGCGTCTCGCTGCAAAGCAGCCGTTTCCCGGATCTCGATCATGCTCTCGTCGTGGCGCCGCTCGCGGTCGCTCTGCTGATCGTCGCGCTGCTGTTCTGCTGGGCCTTCGTCGAGACGCTGCTCAGCATCGCGACAAGGCCGGATGCGGGCGATACGGTGGTGCGGATAGCCTTCATCTGCGCCTCCTTCCTGCTTTCGGTGATTCTCGTCGGCGGCGCCGCGCAAGGCATCAACGGGTTGTTCATGGTCGTCGCCATCCAGATGACGGCGCTGCTCGCCTCTTATGTCGCGGTGCTCGCCGAGCGACGCTCGGCTCTCGCCGCGGTGACCTTGCATGAAAGCGAAGCCAGCCTGGTTTCCCATCGCATGGCGGCGGGCGTCGCGCACAGCTCGCTCCTGTCCCGCATCTCCAGCCGACCGGAAACCAGACCCGGAGGTCGCCGCTGATGCGCGCCTTGTTCGCATTCTGGGCGGCCCCGCTGGTCCTGTTCTGGGGCTGGTTCTTCCTGTCTCTCAACGACATCAATTTCGGCTACGTGATGCTCAGCCGCCAATTGCACGACCTGGTCTTCCAGCTTTACGGCCAGATGCTCGGCGTCGATCCGGGAATCATCCCCGGTATGGTGGCGCGGGCCTGTGTGTTCGACAGTTTCCTGCTGCTCGGGCTGGTGGCATTCCGCCGCCGGCGCCAAATCGCCGAATGGATCAGGCGGCGCCGGGAAGGCCCTGTCAGCCCTGATCAGCTCGGCCGAGCGACTGGAGTCGGTCCAACGCTCCCTGCAGAATAAAGGCCGCCGCCGCCGAATCGATCTTGCCGGCGCGCTTTTTGCGCGAGAAATCCATCTCGATCAGCGTCCGTTCCGCCGCGACCGTCGACAGCCGCTCGTCCCATAGCACGAAGGGCAGGTCGGACAAGGCGGCCATGTTGCGCGCGAAGGCGCGGGACTTCTGGGCGCGCGGACCTTCCGATCCGTCCATGTTGACGGGAAGGCCGAGCACGATCGCGCCGACATTGTCCTTCTCGAGCTGAGCCAGCAACTGGGCGGCATCGAGCGAAAACTTCTTGCGCAGGATGACCGGGCGCGGATGGGCAAAGGACAGGCTTCGGTCCGACACCGCCACGCCGATCGTCTTGTCGCCCAGATCAAGCCCGGCGAGCGTGCGGCCGCCCGCGAGAAGTGCCGGCAATTCCTCGATGCTTATGATGCCCAACCGCTCGTCCTGGTTAGTCGCCGCGCGGCTTTTTGATCGGCCGCGGGACTTTCAATTTGCTTTCGGCGTTCTATCCTCTGGCAACGAGAAAATCGAGGAATCCCTTCATGAAACTGACCTGGTATGGACATTCGGCATTCCGCATCGAGACCAACGACGCCAAGATCCTCATCGACCCGTATCTGGTCGGCAATCCGTCATGGACGGGCGGCTGGGAAAATCCAGCCGAAGGGGTGACGCATGTTCTTCTGACCCATGGCCACAGCGATCATATCAGCGGAGCCGCCGAGGTGCTGAAGAAGAGCGGCGCCATGCTTGTCGCCAATTTCGAGATCTGCATGTATCTCGTCGGCCAGGGGGTCAGCGATAAGAAGATAAATCCCGGCAATATAGGCGGTACCGTCGATTGCGGTCCCTTCACCACCACTTTCGTCCAGGCTTTGCACTCCTCTTCGTTCGGCGGACAAGACGGTACCAACACCTATCTCGGCAATCCGGGCGGGCTCGTGCTGCATTTCCCGGAGGACAAGACGCTCTACCACATGGGCGACACCGACATTTTTTCCGATATGGGGCTGATCAACGAATTGCATGAACCGAAGATCGGCATCGTGCCGATCGGCGATCGCTTCACCATGGGCGGCGCGGTGGCTGCCCTAGCCTGCCGCCGCTTTTTCCGCTTCGATACGGTCGTTCCCTGCCATTTCGGCACCTTCCCGATGATCGACCAGACCGCCGACAAATTCGTCGCCGGCATGGAGGGATCCGGCGTCAAGGTGGCGCTGCCCGAGATCGGCAAGGCGATCACGATCTAGGCGTTCGCCCTATGTAGTAGGGTACACTACCTAGAGCGGCGCCCGAAGCACCGCATCCCGGTCGGCGGCATGATCTATGTTGCGCCGCAAGCGCGGCGCCGCTATAGCCCGCACTGGTTTTCCCGAGGCAAATAGACATGTCCGTTGATCTTCAGACCGTGAAGCGCGTCGCGCACCTTGCCCGCATTGCGGTGAGCGAGCAGGATGCCGAGCGCATGACAGGCGAGCTGAACGCCATCCTTGGCTTCGTCGAGCAGTTGAACGAGGTGGACGTCTCCGGCGTCGAACCGATGACTTCCGTCACGCCGATGGAGATGAAGAAGCGGCAGGATATGATCACCGACGGCAACAAGGCGGTCGACATCGTCGCCAACGCGCCGGCCACGGAAGAGAATTTCTTCCTCGTTCCCAAGGTTGTGGAGTAAGGGCAGGATGGCCGTCGAAATCGGCGTCGAGACGCCCTTGCAGGACGACGTGCGCGCGCTGGTCGCAGAACTCAACACCGCACTGCTCGAACTGACGCCGCCGGAACATTGCTATCACCTCACCGTCGAGCAGATGGCTGGCCACGACACGACCGTGTTCGTCGCCCGCGACGCTGGCCTTGCGGTCGGCTGCGGCGCGCTGAAGCGTCATGCGGACGCGGTCGGCGAGGTCAAGCGCATGTACACGCGGCCCACGCATCGCGGCCAGAAGATCGGTGCCCAAATCGTTGCGCGGATCGAGGGTCTGGCGCGGCAGGAAGGCCTGAAGCGCCTGGTTCTGGAGACCGGCGATCGCCACCCTGCCGCCTGGGCCGTCTACGAACGCGCCGGGTTTTCGCGTTGCGGCCCGGTGCTGGATTATCCCGACTCGGAATGGTCGGTGTTTTACGAAAAGAGCCTTACCTGATGAGCGACCTCACACATCTCACCATTTCCGAGGCCCGCGCCAAGCTGCGCGGCAAGGAGATTTCGGCTGCCGAGATCACCGAAGCCTATCTCTCGGCGATCGAGCGCGCCAATCCGGTGCTCAATGCCTATGTCGCGGTGACCGGCGACAAGGCGCGCGAGATGGCCAAGGTTTCCGACGCGAAGCTCGGCAAGGGCGAGGGCGGGGCGCTCGAAGGAATTCCGCTCGGCATCAAGGATCTGTTCGCCACCGAAGGCGTCCACACCCAGGCCTGCAGCCATGTGCTCGACGGTTTCCAACCGCGCTACGAATCGACCGTCACATCCAATCTGTGGGCCGACGGCGCCGTTATGCTCGGCAAGCTCAACATGGACGAGTTCGCCATGGGCTCCTCCAACGAGACCTCCTATTACGGCCCGGTCATCAATCCTTGGCGGCGCTCGCGCCTCGACACGGTGGTGACGCCGACGACGCATCAGGGCGACGGCGGGTTTGTCTCGGCCGGCGGCGCGAAGACCGCGCGGACGTTGGATAACGCCCAGCTGGTGCCGGGCGGCTCCTCCGGCGGATCGGCTTCCGCGGTCGCCGCCTTCCTCTGCGCCGGCGCCACCGCGACCGATACCGGCGGCTCGATCCGCCAGCCGGCAGCCTTCACCGGCACCGTCGGCATCAAGCCGACCTATGGCCGCTGCTCGCGCTGGGGCGTGGTCGCTTTCGCGTCCTCGCTCGACCAGGCCGGTCCGATCGGGCGCGATGTGCGCGACGCCGCGATCCTGTTGAAGTCGATGGCCTCCTCCGACCCGAAGGACACGACGTCGGTCGACCGGCCGGTGCCGGACTACGAGGCGGTGATCGGCAAGCCGATCAAGGGCATGAAGGTCGGCATTCCGAAGGAGTACCGCGTCGACGGCATGCCCGAGGATATCGAGGCGCTCTGGCAGAAAGGAATTGCCTGGCTGAAGGATGCCGGGGCGGAGATCGTCGATATCTCGCTGCCGCACACCAAATACGCGCTGCCGGCCTACTACATCGTGGCGCCGGCCGAGGCCTCGTCCAACCTCGCCCGCTATGACGGCGTGCGCTACGGGTTGCGCGTGCCCGGCAAGGACATCGTCGACATGTATGAGAAGACGCGCGCCGCCGGCTTCGGCCGCGAGGTTAAGCGCCGCATCATGATCGGCACCTATGTGCTTTCCGCGGGTTACTACGACGCCTACTACCTGCAGGCGCAGAAAGTGCGCACGCTGATCAAGCGCGATTTCGAGACCGTCTTTGCTGCCGGTGTCGACGTCATCCTGACCCCGGCCACACCGTCGGCTGCCTTCGGCGTCGCCGACGAGGACATGAACGCCGATCCGGTGAAAATGTATCTCAACGACATCTTCACCGTGACGGTGAACATGGCCGGGTTGCCGGGGATATCGGTGCCCGCCGGCCTTGACCGCAAAGGCCTGCCGCTCGGCCTGCAGCTCATCGGCAGGCCGTTCGACGAGGAAACGCTGTTCCAGACCGCCCACGTCATCGAACAGGCCGCGGGCAGGTTCCAGCCGGACAAGTGGTGGTAGCGTTGTCCCTCATCTAGTCCATTAGCGTTGTGGCGTCCTTTGCGCGTCCAAACGGACGCGCGGCGCCGTAATGGGGTGAGGGATGTTCTATTATCTTTCCAAGATCCTCTGGTTTCTCGTCCAGCCGCTCAATCTGGCGATCTTCCTGCTGCTCGCCGGTCTGCTGGCGGCGCTCTTCCGCCGCCCTCGGCTGGCCGGCACCGGCAGCGTGCTCGCCTTCCTGATCCTCGCGCTTTCGGCCTGGACCTCGCTTGGCGCAATGATGCTCAATCCGCTGGAGGAACGCTTTCCCAAGCCGCCGCTGCCGGCCAAGGTCGACGGCATCGTCGTGCTCGGCGGCGGTTTCGAGGGCGCGATCAATCTGGCGCGCGGCGGCTATGAGCTGAACAGCGGCGGCGATCGCATGGTCGAGACCGCGATCCTCGCCAGGCGTTTTCCGCAAGCGAAAGTGGTCGTCTCCGGCGGCAATGGCGAGCTTTTCCTGGACGGCGAGGGCGATGCCGACACCGCGCCGCGCCTGCTTGGCGCGCTGGGGGTCGCGCCCGATCGCCTGATTCTTGAGAACAAGTCCCGCAACACGTACGAAAATGCAGTCTTCACCCGCAGGCTGGTCGAGCCGAAACCGGGCGAGACATGGCTGCTGGTGACGTCTGCCTTCCATATGCCGCGCGCCAAGGCGCTGTTCGACAAGGCCGGTTTTCCAACCGTCCCTTGGCCGGTCGATTACCGGACCTCAGGCAAGGAAGGCATCGGTCTGTTCCGCGACAATCCGGCCGATTCGCTGCAGGCGACCACCATGGCGATCCGCGAATGGATCGGGCTCTCCGCCTATTGGCTGTCGGGCCGCATCGATCAACCTTTCCCGGCGCCGGGCGGCTGACCAAGCACTGCCTGGCGCGCGGCCGAGAAGAACTGACGGCGCACAAGCACGGCAAGCAGCACCAGCGTCGACAGCACGAACACCGTCGGGCCGACGAACGAGCCGAGATAGCCGATCGAGAAGAAGACGGCGCGCAGGCCGGAATTGAAATGCTTGCCGGCTAGCACGTTCATGCGGGTGGCCCGCCACACCGCCGTCCCGCTGACCGGATTGCGCGAGGCCTCGCCATGCGGGACCGGCACGGCACCGATCAGGATCGAGCAGTAGTTGAACAGCCGGTAGGCCCAGCCGAATTTGAAGAAAGCGAAGGCGAGGATCAGCACCAGGCCGAACATTTTGGTCTGGAAGGCTTCGCGGGAGGATGCGGAGGCCAACGGCAAGTCAGTCATTATGGTCAGAACCCGGTCGGAAGCGCCGAGAAGGGCAAAGCAGCCGCCGAGCGCGATCAGCGAGCTCGAGGCAAAGAAGGCGGTGCCTTGCTGCAGCCCGGACATGATGGCGGTGTCGACTATGCGCACCTCGCGCTCGGCCATGTTGCGCATCCAGGCTTCGCGCTGAGCGTTCATGGCCGTGGTCAGCGACACGCGGCTAACGAGCTTGCCGTCGGAGGCCAGCGTATGCAGCACCCAGACGACCAGGAAAAAGGCCAGAGCGGCCAGGTCTGTCGCCGAAAGATGAAGGGAATCGCCCATACGTTCTTTTACCACAGGCCGGGCGTTTCGACGGCGGAAGCAAGCGGTACATGTCGCTGCCGGAGCAAACAAGGTCGGCTGACGCCGCGCCGCGACATGCAAAACAGCGGAAACATCGCGAGAATTCCTATATGTAAGTTTTGAGCGGCCTCCAGGAGACAGCGGCGCGTGTTCCTTTCGGTTTTCGACCTGTTCAAGATCGGCATCGGTCCATCGAGCTCGCATACGATGGGACCGATGACGGCTGCGCGGCGTTTCCTTGACGAAATCCTCGCCGACGACTGGCCGCGCCCGGCCGGCGTCAAGGTCGATCGGATCGGCGCCAGCCTGCACGGCTCGCTCGCTTATACCGGCATCGGCCATGGCTCGGACCGCGCCGTCATCCTCGGCTTGGCCGGCGAGACGCCGCAGACGGTCGATCCGGATGAGGCGGATAGCATCGTTGCCCGCATCGGAACGGAGAAACGGATTTCACCGCCTGGGCATCCGGCCTACCGCTTCGACCCGGCCAAGGATCTGGTGCTCGACCGCAAGACGCCGCTGACCGGCCACGCCAACGGCATGGCCTTCTATGCCTACGATGCGTCCGACCGGCTGCTGCTCAAGCGCATCTATTATTCAATCGGCGGCGGCTTCGTCGTCTCCGAGGAAGAGTTGCAGCGCATGAAGGCCAAGGGCTCGGTGACGACGGAAGGCAAGAAGGTGCCTTATCCGTTCAAGAACGCCGTCGAGATGCTGGCGATGGCGGCCAGGAGCAGGCTTTCGATCGCCGAGATGAAGCGGTCCAACGAGGAAACGCATATGTCGCGCGAGGAGTTGGACGCCGGCCTCGACGCGATCTGGAGCGCCATGAAAGGCTGCATCGACCGCGGGCTGTCGCAGGACGGCATCATGCCGGGCGGACTGAAGGTGCGGCGCCGCGCACGCCAATTGCATGACAAGCTGCAGGAACAGTGGCAGCAGAACCGGCCCAACCCCTTGCTCGCCAATGACTGGCTGTCGATCTATGCCATGGCGGTGAACGAGGAGAACGCCGCCGGCGGGCGCGTGGTGACTGCGCCGACCAACGGTGCCGCCGGCACGCTGCCGGCGGTGCTGCGCTACTGGCTGCATTTCCATCCCGAAGCCGACCAGCCGAGCATCCGCGACTTCCTGCTGACGGCCGCCGCCGTCGGCGGCATCATCAAGTCAAACGCTTCGATCTCGGGCGCCGAGGTCGGCTGCCAGGGCGAAGTGGGATCCGCTTCGGCAATGGCGGCGGCCGGGCTTTGCGCGGTCATGGGAGGCACTCCGGAGCAGGTCGAGAACGCCGCCGAAATCGCGCTCGAGCACCACCTCGGCATGACCTGCGATCCGGTCGGCGGCCTGGTGCAGGTGCCCTGCATCGAGCGCAATGCGCTGGGCGCGGTCAAGGCGGTGACAGCCGCCTCGCTCGCCATCAAGGGCGACGGGACGCATTTCGTGCCGCTGGATGCTGCGATCGAGACCATGCGCCAGACCGGTCTCGACATGAACGAGAAATACAAGGAAACCAGCCTCGGCGGACTCGCTGTCAACGTGGTCGAGTGCTGACCTTGCCCTTTCCACCGGCGGGCTTGGTTTGCCGAAGCGATCGAAACGGCCACGCTGGCCTCATGATTTGGCTGCAGTCGGCCTGTGCATAATCCCGCTTGGCGTTGAATGCCTTCGGCGCTGTCGCTAGATTGCGGGCATGTCTCTCAATCTCGTCAAACTCTGCGTCGGCTGCGACAGCGTCGAGGACCTGGAAGAGTGGATCGCCTTCCGTCTCGACGAGCGGTGCCGCGCTGGCGAGCCGGCCGAGCACTGGCACACCACGCGCATGGTGCCGACGCGCGGTGGGGAGATCACCGATGGCGGCTCGCTCTACTGGGTGATCAAGGGCAACGTCCAATGCCGGCAGCTGATTACGGAGATCCGGCCTTTCGTCGATGGCGAAGGCATCGGCCGCTGCCATCTCGTGCTTGATCCCGAAGTGGTGCGCACCGACTGGCAGCCGCGCCGCGCCTTCCAGGGCTGGCGTTATCTTAAGCCCTCCGATGCGCCGGCCGATCTCGGCAAGGGCAGGGCCGCATTGGCCGAGATGCCGCCGAAACTGCGCCTGGAGCTTGCGGAACTCGGCCTGCTGTAGGACTGCAGGTCCTCATCTTTCGCTTGCTGGCCCTTCGACCGGCTCGGTATGGGGCTTGCAAGCGCCGCCCCTGCGCCACATCTTGATTTTGATGCACAATCATTTGGATGGCGGTGCAAACTGATGGGCGTGATCATCGCATTGGCAGCCGTGCTCCTGATGCTTTTCGGCGCCGCGACAATCTTTGTGCGTGCCGACGCAGCGAGGATGGCGGACAGTCTCAGAACGCTTGGGCCCGCGCTGTTGGGCCTGATCGGCGCGACGATGCTCGTGGTCGGCCGCAGCAGCTTTGGCGGCCTGCTGATGATTGCGGGTGCAGGCTGGTATGCCTGGATGCGGGCGAGGCGACCGCCACCGAAGCTTGTCGCGGCCAAACGCTCAACCGTGCGCACCGCGGCTCTCGAAATGGAGCTCGACCACGACAGCGGCAAGCTCGAAGGCCTTGTTCTCGCCGGCCATTACGAGGGGAGAATGCTGAGCGCCATGGGGATCGAGGAGCTGCAGCAACTCCATGTCGAGCTGCGGCCGGACCCGGAGAGCCGCCAGCTGCTAGAGACGTATCTTGACGGCCGTTTTCCCGTCTGGCGCAAGGACGCGCAGCCGGACAGTGGCGAAGGGCTGGGTGTTGCGCCAGGTGCGGGCGCCATGACTAAGGAGGAGGCCTACAAGATCCTTGGTCTTGAAGCGGGGGCTGCCGCGGCGGATATCCGCAAGGCGCACCGCCGCCTGATGCAGCGCCTGAACGCCGATGTCGGCGGCACGTCTGTCCTGGCGGCGCGGATCAATGAAGCCAAGTACGTCTTGCTCTCCAATCACGACTAGTCTCCTTCGACGCGGAACTTCCCGGGAGGTTCAAAAGCCGCCTATTGCTGGACGGCGTAGCACTCGATCTTCTTTCGCTTCAGGGCGTCGCAAGCTTTCCAGGCTGCGTCCTTCGAGCCGAAACCGCCGAAGCGGGCGCGGTAGTAGGTGACGCCGCCCTTGTCGAACGCGACCGTGAAGCCCGATGCGTCGGCCAGCACCTTCGGCGCCTGCTTGGTCGTCTTGTCGAGAAGCGCCTGAGCCCCCGATTGCGTCGGCGAGGACGCGACCTGCACCACCCATCCCGACGGCAGCGAGGCCGTCTTGACCGGATCGATGGCCGGGGCGGCGGCTGCGGCCGGCTCGGCGTAAGCGGCAACCGTCTGGGACGTGGCTTCGGGCTGTGATGCGGTTTCGGTCTCTGAGGTGGTTTCTTGGGGCGCGGGTGCCGGAGCCATGGCGGCCACCGCAACCGTCTTCACCTTCCTGACCTGGATCACCGGCTTGGTTTCCTCAGCGACCGGCGCGCTGTCATCGGCTGACGCGACTTCGGTGTCGTCGACAGCCGGTTTTTCGTCCGGAGTCGGCGCGTCATGCTTGGGCAGGAGGACCTTGGCCAGAGCCTTGATCGGATTGCCGCCGCCCGCCTTGGCGATCAGGTTGCCGCCGCCGCGGGTCGAGGCGCGCGGCAGATAGGTGTTGATCAGTGAAGCCATCTGGTTGTCGCGGCTGCGGCCGGAAGCGCCGCCCATCACCACTGCGACGAGGCGGCGATCGCCATCGGCGACTGAGGAGACCAGGTTGTAGCCGGAAGCGCGCGTGTAGCCGGTTTTGATGCCGTCGACACCCTTGATGCGGCCGAGCAGGCGATTATGGCCGTTGATGCGCTGGCGGCCATAGAGGAACGAGCGCTGCGAGAAATAGCCGTAATATTGCGGGAAGTGCTCGCGGAGCGCGATGCCGAGCATCGCCATGTCGTGCGCCGTGGTGAACTGGCCCGGATCGGGCAGGCCATTGGCATTGCGGAAGACAGTGCCGTTCATGCCAAGCTGGCGTGCCTTGGCCGTCATCATGCGGGCAAAATTGTCTTCGCTGCCGCCGAGCAACTCGCCCAGCGCGGTCGCCGAGTCGTTCGCCGACTTCGTCACCATCGACAGGATCGCGGTCTCGACCGGCACCGACCCGCCGGCGCGCACGCCGAGCTTGGTCGGCGGCTCGGACGCGGCATGGGCCGAGAACGGCACCGGCGTGTTCTTGCCGATCCTGCCCTTCGCCAATGCCTCGAAGGTGAGGTAGAGCGTCATCATCTTGGTGAGTGAAGCCGGATAGCGCCGGCCGTTGGCGTCGGCCGAATAAAGC
>NZ_RZSV01000163.1:0-13224 GCF_004023205.1 Mesorhizobium sp. M1A.F.Ca.IN.020.03.2.1
CCACCGCACACCCCTCAGCCACCCGAACCCCACCCGTCCCCTCGCACTCCGCGCAGCGCACACTCACCCCCGGGCACCTATGCTGATGCGTTCCCGCCGGGCAGCAGTGGCCGTTGGAACTGCGCCATCTCGGGCATTCGAAAATCGTGCCGGTGCCCCCGCAGCCCTGGCACTCGCCCATTTCGGGTAACATCAAACCCATTTTGCCCAACCTCTCGGCGTGAACGCCTCAACCCCACGAACCGGCGGAGCCCAACCGCCGTCACCTGACATTGCCATACGGCAATTAAGGTTTTTCTAAAGAACTGAATCGACGCGAACGCAAGTCGCCGGCAGAGCTTTTCCCACCAACCAGCATGCCAAGGAGCCTCTCATGGACCGCAACTTCGCGCGGGCGCTTGCGCTCGTGCTCAAATCCGAAGGCGGCTGGTCGGACAGAAAAGCTGATCCCGGCGGCGCCACCATGAAGGGTGTCACACTCGCGAACTTCCGCCGCTACGTGAAGGCCGACGCCAGCAAGGCCGATCTGAGGAAGATCACGGACGGCCAGGTGGCCACCGTCTATCGGCGGTTCTACTGGGACGCCGTATCCGGCGCCGAGCTCCCCTACGGCGTCGACTATGCCGTCTTCGACTTTGCCGTGAACAGCGGGCCGGGCAGGGCGGCGAAATACCTCCAGGCAGTGCTCGGCGTCGCCCAAGACGGCCGCATCGGGCCGGCGACGCTCGCCGCGGCCCGGGCGAAACCAGCCGGCGTCGTCATCGACATACTTTGCGATGCGCGGCTTGCCTTTCTCCAGCGGCTGCCGATCTGGCCGACCTTCGGCAAGGGCTGGCGCGCGCGCGTCGCCTCGGTGCGCTCCGCGGCGCTGCTCATCTCGGCGCAGGATCCCGAGAATTGGCGACATCGGCCGGCAAGAATTCAGCCAATCGCGATGAACCAATTCGCGTCGCCATGCGACGCTTCGGTGCAAATGAACACCCGTGTATCCATGGAGATTTTCGATGATTGCAATCCTTCGCAATGCACTTCTCGCCGCCCTGGCCGTATCCACCCTGGGTGGATCCGCGATGGCCGGCCAGCAGATCTACGAATGCGACAACACGCCGACCAACAAGCTCTGGGCTGGCCGCTGCTGCGGCGTCGGCGACGCCAATTGCCTCGGTGGCGAAAGCCATGGCCATGACCGGGGGAATCCCGGCCGGGGCAACAATGGCGGAGGCGACAACGGCAGGGGCGATAAAGGGCCTAAGTGAAGCTCGCGCTCAGCACCAAGGCTCGCCGGTTTGCCGACCGGCGAGCAATCGGCGCAGACTGGGGCACCGTGGTTCGGTTAGTTTCCCTGCCAGTCGCCCTTTTCCAGGCGCATTCCCGTCGCCTTTTTCAGGCGCCCTTTTCCAGGCGCCCTTTTCCAGGCGCTTGAGCCGCTGGAAGAAGCGGGCCACAATCCCCACTTATGGAGAAATCCAAGGAGGTTTGACATGGCTTCTTCCGAACGCGCGGTCCTTGCCGGCGGCTGCTTCTGGGGCATGCAGGATCTGATCCGCCGCTTGCCCGGCGTGATCTCCACCCGTGTCGGCTATAGCGGCGGCGACGTGCCGAACGCAACCTACCGCAATCACGGCACCCATGCCGAGGCGATCGAGATCGTCTTCGATCCGACCAAGACCAGTTTCCGCACGCTGCTCGAGTTCTTCTTCCAGATCCACGATCCGACGACCCGGAACCGTCAGGGCAACGATGTCGGCATGAGCTACCGCTCGGCGATCTTCTATACCAGCGACGAGCAGAAGCGGGTGGCCGAAGACACCATCGCCGATGTCGACGCCTCGGGTCTCTGGCCGGGCAAGGTCGTCACCGAGCTCGCTCCGGCCGGTGCCTTCTGGCAGGCCGAACCCGAACATCAGGATTATCTGGAGCGCTATCCCAACGGCTACACCTGCCATTTCGTCCGGCCGGGCTGGAAGCTTCCCGTCCGCGAAAAGGCCGCCGCATCATAAAAATAGGGCTGCGCAGCCCTTCATTCAGGATCCCGCCCGCCGTGCCGAAAGGCATGGCGGGCTTTCTTGCGTTCCGGGCGCAAGCCCGCACCTCGCCGGCATGCTCCGGCTGGAACAGTGGCCTTAGCCCTTGGCCCGGCGGTTCTCGTTTTCATGGCCGATCCAATGGGCTCGGATGCGGTCGCTGGCTTCAAGGTAAGCCATGTCGATGAGATAGGTCAGAAGCTTTTCGCCGTCGGCCTCAGCCTTCTGGCGAAGCTCGCGCAAGATCCCCTGCGCAAACTGCAGGTTTTCCATTTTGCTCGGCTGGTCCATCGGTGCCCCCAATGTCTGCGTGGAAGTTTGGCTGACTATACTTGTACGAATGTTGTCGGCTCGCTCGCGGCCAGGCTGCGCCCGGTTGCACCTGCGCTCGATCAATGAAGCTGTTGCACATCGCGCGAAAATGTCGATATTTTACGCCCCCAATCGGATGGCGAATATGCATGAAGACGAGGGCAGCACTCCCGACAAGCTGCAAGCCATGCTTGACGTGATTGCCAGGAGCGAGCCCGCGCGCGGGAGCGGACAGGCCGATCTCGGCAGGCTGCAGGCCGATGCCGCCAAGGCCGCCAACGTGCTGATCGAATTCTACGGCGACGCTGCCCTCGAGCGAGCCAAGCTTATCGAGCGCCGCTCGCCCCACTCGCATTTCGCGCGCATGGTGACGGCCGAGATCGGCAGGCGCGGCAGGCTTCCGCCCAGAAGCTAGCCCGGAACCCGGCCAAGAAACCGACAAAGATCGCCTCAGGACGATTTGCGCCTCCTCGATCTCTCGCCAAGTCTTTGCAGGATCTCTTCCTCGATGTTGTCCAGCAGGTAGGAAAGCATGTCGTCCTCGATCGACTGCGCGATTTCCCTGGCCTGCTCGACATGGTCGTGGATTTCGCGCAGCGAGTGATCCTCGCCCGCGGCATCCTGCGTCAGGTCGATGAACCAGCCGGGATAGAGCGCTGCCTCGCCCATGTCATCGACATAGCACTGGCCGACGGCAAGGATTTTGCGCAGCCCCATCTTTTCCGAGCGGACCTTGTAGACCTCGCGGAAACCTGACCTGCGCTCGATCGCCTTGCGGATCGCCAGCCGAACCCGCGGCCGATCGTCCCGCTCTATGCTTTGCATGCACCGCTCCAGCGGCGCGCCGTGCGAGAACTCCTCGAGCGTCAGGTCGAAATAAGCGGACAGATTCGCGTCCCCATAGATGCGGTCGCGCTTGATGTCCCAGGTCCAAAACCCGTCGATCGGTGGATACCGCATATGCAGGTTGCGGCTGCGTTGAGGCGCCAGTGTCATGAAAACCGCCCCGTTCGGTTTCAGGATTCGCCAGTACTATGTCTTAAAATCAAAAAGAAACAAAGGTGAGTTTTTGTACAAGGCAGGAAAATGATTGGGCCTGCCGCTTGCTTGCATAGCTACGCCGCATAGTTGGCATCATCCAGGAAATACGTTTCGTGAAAAATTTTCTCTGGCCGAAACAATTTTCATTTCCGTGTCGCAAATGAAGCCAGTGCTTCACGCGAGAAGGAAGCTTTCGAACTTAAACAGCATCAAAAGTTGTATTCGCCCGGACGCAACGCCTGGGCTGGACATACTGTCCATCTTGTAAGGCCGGCGCGGCAATGCTGGTGTTGCCTGAGCCGCGCCGGCCGAAGCGGCCTCCAAAAGGTTTTCGCCGCGCCGGGGATGCTAGCGGCCGCTGCCGCGCCGGCAAACCGACCGTTGGTTGAAAATGCCCGACTTCCAGAAGAAGACAAGGCCCTCGCGGTCAGCGTCCGGTCGTTTACGGGCATAGGCGCCGGCTCGCTGGACCGATGCGTCCTTGCTCTGCGACTTAAGCCTTACTGCCATTCAGCATTTAGGCTGATTTGCGATACGGCTCGCGCACGGTCTCCGGCTCGGCATCATCGGCCGCCGACTCAGCGACGGTCCTGTCATGCTCGAATTGGCTCGCCTCGGGCAGAGGATGCAACCACTGCTCGCGCCGACCGATCCACAATTCGTAGCTGGGCTCAAGCCCTTCGGTCGGTACGACATCCAGGCTGCCGATCATCACCTCGGCCTCGTCCTCGCGAACCGACGGCAAGCGGCTGCCGCAGGTTGGACAGAAGCTTCGCCCGCCATAAGTGCTGGTGATACCCGCGCTTTCGAATGCCTGGCGCGGCCATATGGCAAAGGCCTGATACGCCGATCCGCTGGTCTTGCGGCAGTCCTTGCAATGGCAAAGTCCCACCCTCAGCGGCTCGCCGGTCACCCGGAACTGGACACCGCCGCACAGGCAGCTGCCGCTACGCATGACATCGTCGAACATGGCCGTTCCTCCTGCAGCCGGGACATTGGTGTCACCATCCGGTACAATTCGCATGCTGCCTCAACTGTTCCACAGCGCGGTCGGAACGTCGCTCAACCGGGAAAGTCGAAGACCGGTTCCTCGCAGCGGTAGACGCGGCATGGACCGTCACGGGTCGGAACCGCGACCGACATCGGGACTTCCGGCCAGTCGCACTCATTGCCGAATTGGCGCACGAAACGATCATAAGTGTTGGGCCCGGTGGTCAGCACCGCGGCATGCCGGCGCTGGATCAGCGCCTGCGTCTCGCCACAAGTCATGGCGCGTGTGTCGGGCCGCGCATCGGCGGCGCCCGCAGTCCATAATATCGTGCCGGCTACAAGGGCGGTCGTCAGGTTTTTCATGGAGGCGCCAGCTTTCAGTGATCGCTTTTGCGGTACGAATATGGCTCGCCGCCGGAACACCGCAAGGCTTTTGAACAGCAAAACGACGCCGATGAGGATGTCTGCGCAACCGGCCTTGTCGCGGTCGGACGGACGACGAAGCGACCGTCAGCGCGACGTCGGTAAGAACCCGGTCAGGCATTCTGGCCTCCCGATCCGCCGCATTCCAGGCAGATCACACTGTGTCCCGGACAGCTCAGCCGGTGCGTTCCTTCCGGGCAGCAATGGCCGTTGGAGGCGACCCAGCGGTCGCAAATGAAAATTTTCCTGGCGCCATGGCAGCGCCGGCATTCCGCCGAGGGCATCAGATTCTCGTTTGGCGAGACGCGATGCTCCGCTTCAACGACCGCGTTCATCCATTTAGTCCCCAACGACTGGATTGTCGGTCCTGTTTTTCTCAAGACATTACATTAGCCATCCGAGATATAAAAGCCCCGGGCGGATGACGAAAGTTTCATCCCTCGACCCTTTCCCTTTGCGCTGCCGTTGCTAAAGCTCGTCCGGCAAAGGGCGCCCGAGCAGATTCCGTCGGGCGCGGGCAGGCAACGGGATTTCCTGCAATGACATGGACCGGTGCGGGAGCGCTTTTCATCCTGGTAGCCACTTATGCCGGCGTTGCCGTCGGCCGTATTCCGGGCTTCAGGCTGGATCGCGCCGGCATCGCGCTGCTCGGTGGCGCCGCCATGATCGCGATCGGCGCGATCGGCATGGAGGATGCCTACCGCGCCATCAATTTCGACACGATCACGCTTTTGCTCGGCATGATGATCGTGGTCGCGCATCTGAAAGTGTCCGGCGCGTTCCGGGCGCTCGGCGGCTTCGCTATTGAGCATGCGCACGCGCCCTTCATGCTGCTCGTCATGGTGACGCTTCTGACCGGAGTACTTTCGGCCTTTCTGGTCAATGACGCGATCTGCCTGGTGATGGCGCCGATCGTCGTCCACGTCACCCGCGTCATCCGGCGCAACCCGGTTCCCTACCTGATCGCCACCTGCACGGCCTCCAACTGCGGCAGCGTCGCCACCATCACCGGCAACCCGCAGAACATGGTCATCGGCGCGCTCTCGGGCATTTCCTATCCGGCCTTCACGGCGGCGCTCGCGCCGGTGGCGCTGTTCGGCCTTGTCGCCGTCATCGTCATTGTCCGCATCGTCTACCGCGGCGAATTCTCTCGCCCCGCCGAGCTCAGCCCCGAGGTCTATCGCGGCCGCATGCTGCCGGGACAGGTGCTGAAGGCGACCATCGTCTGCGTGGTGCTGGCGTTCGCCTTCTTCGCTGGCGTGCCCATCGCCAAGGCGGCGCTCATTGCCGGCGCTTTCCTGCTCGTCACCCGCGCGATCAAGCCGCACCGCATCTACCGCGAGATCGACGGCCCGCTGCTCTTCATGTTCGCCGGACTGTTCGTGGTCGTGGCGGGCGCGGAGCGCACGCTGCTCACCCCCGACATGATCGCCGCGGCGAAGAATATGGGTCTCGACGATGTTTGGCGGCTCTCCGGCTTCACCGCGGTGCTTTCCAACGTCATGAGCAATGTGCCGGCGGTGCTGGCGTTGAGGCCGTTCATCCCGGGCCTCGAAAACCCCCACCGCGCGTGGCTGGTCGTGGCGATGAGCTCGACGCTCGCCGGCAATTTCACGCTGCTCGGCTCGGTCGCCAACCTCATCGTGGCTGAGCAGGCAAGAGCGGCGGGCAAGGAGCTGTCTTTCGCAGCTTTCTTCAAGGTCGGTTTGCCGCTGACGCTGTTGACGCTGGTCTTCGGCAAGGCGTGGCTGGCGCTCACTTCGTAGCCGTTGGACGCCTTTACGTTGGGTGCGATCGCGTCGGCGTAGGCGATTAAGCCGGAAAACGCCAAGCAGCTGGCGGGGAGAATAGGGCAAGGTTCTGCTGTGAGTGCGACAATGCCCCATGGAGCCTTGTTTTTGTTTTCAGGCCCGGTTAAGCCGCCGCGCAACCAACCGAAGGACGACATAAAGTGAGCGAACCGACCGTGGCCGAAGCGACCGAAAGCATCTATGCCTCGATCCGCGCGGACAACGCCGACATCGATGCGCATATCGCGACGCTCAAGGCGGCGATGGCGCGGGAAGGGCTGAAACAGGCGGTGTTCGAGCCGGCCAAGCTGGCGCACAACAACCGCGCGGGCCGCAAGCTGATGCAGGCCTATTTCCGCCAGCGCGGCGTGACCGTGACGTTTTCGAGCTAGGGGCCGCGCGCCGACCGGGCGCCGCTGTTGCGACGAGGCTCCGCAAGAGGCCTTTTTGGGGCGTCGCGGCACCGCGCGGCTGCCTAAGGGCAATCGCATATGGCGCGCCCGATGTGATTGGCTGCCGAGTTGGCTTCGCTCATGTCGGGTACGCGGCCGACCCTTGCCTGTTCAGGTCAATCGCACGCCGCCACGGTCTTCAGCGTCTGGGCGCGCGCAGGTCCGGGCAAATTCCCGATCCTTCGAACGGCGGCGTAGAACCTTGGATAGTCGCCGGAGCACAAGTCGAACAGGCGAAGAAACGCCGGAACCTGTTCGCCATAGACGGCAGTCGCGGCGAGCTTTGCGTTGTTGATCGGGCTATCGAACCAGGCGTCATAGCCCCGGTATCCGGCCCAGCGCGTATCGCGCATGCGCCGGTAGCGCATCCGCAGCCTGTCGATCGTGGCTGCTTTGGCGGCGGCCATCTGCTGTGGGCCACGCGGACTTCCATAGACTTGGCGCAACTCGTCCCGGGTTTTCGCTATCAGTCCGAGAAAATCGGCGTTGCGCTTGCGATTGGCTTCGTAGAGGCGCAATCCCGCGCGATTGCCTGTGGCGCGGAGCCATTTCCTGACGCCGGTGGTTTCGACCGAGACCGCGAAAGCCTCGTTGAACGCGGAGTCGCCGTTCACATAGATTTTCTGATGCGCCAGCTCATGGAAGATCAGGCTTGCGAGATAGGTGTCGTCCTGGCGCAGCATGGTGCTGAGCAGCGGATCGCTGAACCATCCGAGCGTGGAATATGCGGTGACGCCCGAGACGTAGACGTCCAGCCCCTGCCGCTGCAGTTCGGCAGCGCTCTCTGCCGCCGATTTCCGGGAAAAGTAACCCCGGTACGGAACGCAGCCGAAGACCGGAAAGCACCATGTTACGGGCGTGAGCGAGAATTGCGGCGCGGCAAAAACCGCCAAGGTCACAGCGTCCCGGCCGATGTCGACATAGCTGCGGTAGCTGCTGTTTTCGGGCAGCGCCAGTTCATCCGTGGCAAAGCGGCGTATGGCGCTCGCCGACGTCAGCTTGACGCGCAATGCCTCCGGCGTTGCGGGGTCGCGGATCAGCTTGCCGACATTCTTGCGCGCCGCCATGATCTCAACATGGCCCTCCAGCGACTGCGCGTAGTAGGAAATGCTGGTGCACCCGGCCACGCCGGCCGCCAGGACCGCCGCGGCAAGCAATCGAAAAACGCGCCTCACAGCCTGCCCACCGCCTGTTCATCTCCCCGTGAAGCAAGTGTCCCCATTTGACCGCGAGTCTCAAACAGGCCCGCCGATCTTCGTCAAGACCTGGTGGGACGTCACGGGTCGGACTTTGGCAGGATCGGCAACGCCTCAGAGCTGACATCGGTGCTGACCAGGTCCATGCCGCTCACGAGATGCAACGCATCAATCGTCGGCGGCATTCAAGCTTGGAGCACGATGCAGGTATCGAGTCCTGATGCGAAGATGCCAGCCCTTGGCCTCGCCACGACGACAGATAGGGCGTATAGTTGAAAACCGCCGGCTCGGACCTGACACGCCGGCGCATTGAGAGCGGGAGACGTCGCTTCAACTAGGGCGCACTTCCAACTCGGGGGGTGTTCCACGCGCTCTCATCATTGCCCGCAGCGTCCGGCTTCTGCTTTGCGCGATCGCGGTCGCTATTCGCATTTACTCACTGAAGGAGAACTGAGCTTTTCACTGGAGGAGAAGTGATCATGCATTACCTTCCCAGACGTGAATTCATGGTTCGAGGAGGGGCAACCCTCGTGGCGCTGGCGTCCTTTCAATCGCGGATTGCCTATGCTTTTCCAACCCGGGCCGGCGAGGAAGTCATCAAATGGCTCGATCAGTTGCCGCCAAACCCGGTTCCGCAAGTCATCAAAAATCAGTTGGTGTGGGAGGATCTCGATTCCTGGGTGACGCCCAACGACAAGTTCTTCTCAATCGCGCATTTCGACCGGCCGGTCATCGACGAAAGCACGTGGAAACTCGAAATTGGCGGGTCCGTCAAAAAGCCGACTGCCCTGACGCTCGCCGACATCAAGGCTCGACCACGCCAGGAAGTCACGTTCACGGTCGAATGTTCGGGCAATACTGGCCTCCCGTTCTTCAATGGCGGGATTGGCAATGCTCGCTGGGCGGGCACGCCGCTCGCCCCGATCCTTATGGAGGTCGGCGTCCTCGACAGTGGCATCGAGATTGTCTTCTGGGGCGCCGATAAAGGTGAAATCAAGCGAGCCGACGACGTCAAGTTTACGCAGAACTTTGCGCGCAGCATGTCGCTCGCCGACGCCTTGGACCCCAAAAACATCCTTTGCTACGAGATGAACGGCACTGCCTTGCCTGCCGATAACGGGTTCCCGCTGCGGCTGATTGCGCCGGGCTGGTACGGGATCGCGAACGTGAAATGGCTCAAGCGGATCGAAGTCAGGGACCAACGCTTCGTGAACCAGTTCATGGGACGCGATTATGTCACGCTGCGCGAGGAGGAGCACAACGGAGAGACGGTATGGATGGAAACCTCTGTCGGGAGGGCGCGCCTGAAGTCTGCGCCGGCCCGGGTCACTCATATCGGCAATGATTACCGGATCGTCGGGGCGGCCTGGGGAGCGCCGATCGAGAAGGTCGATGTGAAGATCGATGACGGCCCATGGATGCCGGCGACCATCGACGAAACCGAAAAGGCGGACTTCGCTTGGAAGATATGGTCCGTCGACTGGCCCAAGCCCTCCGCTGGAGAGCACACAGTCACCTCGCGCGCCGTTAGTACCGGAGGGCAGGTCCAACCCGCAATGGACGATCCCGTCATCGCCAAGAAGCACACTTACTGGGAAAGCAACGGTCAGGTGACGCGACGCATTGCCATTCACTGATCGGCGGAAGCCCATCAAACCTCTGACATCGATGTGACCCCATGCTTTTGGCATGGGGTCATGACGTCGATCGGGTGGCGACCCACGCGGGAGAACGCCTCTGCCGGCGGGTTGAGCCGCCTTATGGCATCATCCTGGCCTGATGGGCGCTCATCGGAGCCATGTTCAGGTTGAGATGGGCCATGATCCAGACCGAGCCGATCACGACCAGCGCGACGATCAGCACGCCGAAGGCGAGCGCGAGCACGTTGTTGGTGTTGTCGGGCCCGGTGGTCAGGTGCAGGAAGAAGACCAGATGCACGCCCATCTGCGCGATCGCCAGCACCACGAGGGCCGAGATCACCGCCGGCTGGTAGATCAGGCCGGTCTGCGCGGCGAGGAAAGAGGCGATGGTCAGCAGGATCGCGAGGCCGAAGCCGAGCAGGTAGCCCGACAGCCCTCCCGCCAGTTCGTGCTCGGTGATGCGCTCCTCGCCCGGCGCCGAATCGCGGCGGTCGAGTTCCTCGTCGGTCCGGCTGTCGATGTCGCTCATGGCGACGCTCCCAAGAGATAGACCAGGGTGAAGATGGCGACCCAGATAATGTCGAGGGCGTGCCAGAACAGGCCGAAGCAGTGGAGCCGGCGCAGTATCTCCGGCCGGAAGCCCTTCACCCAGAGCTGCGCCATCATGGTGCCGAGCCAGAGCAGGCCGAGCCCGACATGGGTGCCGTGGCAGCCGACAAGGGCGAAGAAGGCTGACAGGAAGGCGCTGCGCGAAGGGCCTGCCTGCTCGCTCGCCATCACCGCGAATTCCTGCACCTCCAGGAACAGGAAGGCAGCGCCGAGCAGGCCGGTGACCAGAAGCCAGAACTGGGTGGCGGCCATCGACCGGCGCTGCGTCGCGAGCGTCGCCAGCCCCCCGGTGAAGCTCGATGTGAGCAGAAGCCCCGTTTGCGCCGCAACGCGCGGCAGCTCGAACAGCTCCTTGCCGGATGGCCCGCCGGCGGTCGCCGTCGACAGGACCGCATAAGCGGCGAAGAAAGCCGAGAACATGATGATGTCGGACAAGAGGAAGATCCAGAACCCGTAGGCCACCGTGACGAACTTCGAGGCCGGGCCGCCCTGGCCGTGGCCGGTCGCCGAGAGCAGGCCATGGCCGTGTCCCGCATGGCCGTGACCCCCATGACCGTGTCCCCCATGGCCATGCCCGCCTGACCGTCCAACCCGGTAGGGATCGCGCGCCGCGCTGCCGGCCGTGATGTCGCTCATGCCACGCGCTCCCGTCTGCGCAGCCAGGCAAGCTGTGCGGCCCTGCCGTCGCGGTCTATGCGCTCGACTTCCTCCGCGGAGACTTCGTAGTCGCCGTGCTCTCGCCAGGCGAAGACGACGAAAGTGATATAGGCGCCGATGAAGCCTACGATCGCCAGCCACCAGATGTGCCAGATCAGGGCGAAGCCGATCAGCGTGCTGAAGAAGGCGGTGACGAAGCCGGTCGGGCTGTTGCGCGGCATTTCGATCGGCTCATAGCTTTCGTCCTCGCCGGGCCTTTGCTCCTCCATCGCCCGCTGCTTGATGGTCCAGTAGGGTTCCTCGTTCTCGACATGCGGCAGCCGCGCGTAGTTGAAGAAGGGCGGCGGGGAGGATGTCGACCATTCCAGCGAGCGGCCGTCCCAGGGGTCGCCCGTTTCGTCGCGCAATTCGTCGCGATGCCTGATCGAGACGACGAGCTGCGCGACCTGGCAGGCGGCGCCGACGATCATCACCGCAATGCCGAAGGCCGCCACGACCAGCCACGGCGTCCACAGGTCCATGTCGATATGCTGGAGACGGCGGGTCATGCCGAGCAGGCCGACGATATAGAGCGGCACGAAGACCAGCACGTAGCCGGCAAGGGTGAACCAGAACGCGGCCTTGCCCCAGCCCTCGTGCAGCCGGAAGCCGAAGGCTTTCGGGAACCAGTAGGTGAAGCCGGCGAAGGCGGCGAACAACACGCCCGAAATGATCACATTGTGGAAATGCGCCACCAGGAAGAGCGAATTGTGCAGCATGAAGTCGGCCGGCGGAACCGCGAGCAGCACGCCGGTCATGCCGCCGATGATGAAGGTGGTGACGAAGCCCAGCGCCCACAGCATCGGCGTGTCGAAGCGCACGCGCCCGCCATACATGGTGAAGAGCCAGTTGTAGATCTTGACCCCGGTGCCGACGGCGATGACCGAGGTGGCTATGCCGAAGGCGGCATTGACGTCGGCCCCGGCGCCCATGGTGAAGAAGTGGTGCAGCCAGACCATGAAGGAGACGATGCAGATGAACAGCGTCGCCGCGACCATCGACCGGTAGCCGAACAGCGGCTTCGATGAGAAGGTCGAGAAGATCTCGGAATAGATGCCGAAGGCGGGCAGCACCAGGATGTAGACCTCCGGATGGCCCCACGCCCAGATCAGGTTCATGAACATCATCTGGTTGCCGCCGGCTTCGTTGGTGAAGAAATGGAAGCCGAGGTAGCGGTCGAGCGTCAGCATGGCGAGCGTGGCGGTGAGGATCGGGAAGGCCGCGACGATCAGCAGGTTGGAGGCGAGCGATGTCCAGCAGAACATCGGCATGCGCAGATAGCCCATGCCCGGCGCGCGCATCTTGAGAATGGTGGTCGCCAGGTTGACGCCGGTGAGCAGCGTGCCGACGCCGGAGATCTGGATCGACCAGAGATAATAGTCGACGCCGACGCCCGGCGAGTAGGTCGTCTCCGACAGCGGCGCATAGGGCAGCCAGCCGGTGCGGGCGAACTCGCCGACGACGAGCGAGATGTTGACCAGGAGCGCGCCGGTCGCCGTCAGCCAGAAACTCACCGAATTCAGCGTCGGAAAGGCGACGTCGCGGATGCCGAGTTGCAGCGGCACGACGAAGTTCATCAGCCCGATGACGAAGGGCATCGCGGCGAAGAAGATCATGATCGTGCCGTGGGCCGAAAAGACCTGGTCGTAATGCTCGGGCGGCAGGTAGCCGGGCCCGTGGATGGCGAGCACCTGCTGCGTGCGCATCATCACCGCATCGACGAAGCCGCGCAGCAGCATCAGCGCCGCCAGAACGATATACATGACGCCGATGCGCTTGTGGTCGACCGAAGTTATCCATTCGTCCCAGAGATAGGGCCAGTATCCTTTCACCGTGACCCAGATCAGCACCGCGGCGGCCGCCAGGAAGACGATGAGGGCGGCGCCCAGCGGGATGGGCTCATCGAAGGGAATGGCAGACCAGTCGAGCTTGCCGAGCATCGTCATCCTCCCGCTTTCGGCTGCGGCTGTTGGGCAGGCGCCGGCGTCCCGGCCTTGGGCTGGGCCTTGGGGCTTACCTGCGGCTCGCCGGCGGCGGTTTCGGCGGGACCC
>NZ_RZSV01000164.1:0-12935 GCF_004023205.1 Mesorhizobium sp. M1A.F.Ca.IN.020.03.2.1
CGAAGCCAGTCTCCATGCCCCAGATCGCAAGCAGGACGCCCGGCGGCACGCCGTAAGTCTGTTCGATCCTGTCGAACATCGCCGCGTTCTGCTTCTTCAACGCACGGCCCTTGGAAATAATCGCGGCCCCGCCACGACGCTGCATGAACGCTTCCACCGAGCCGCTGAAAGCCTTGTGGATCGCGCGGTCGGCAGCGATCGTCCTTGTCGCGTAAGTCGCGCCGGCCAACGCGGACAGACCCCTCTGGCCCACGCCCTCGGCTTGTGCTTCCGCGGCAAATTGCTGTTTCCATGCGTCGAAGCCGGCGCCGTTCTTGCCGCAGCTGGCCGCGGCCTGCGCGCCTGTCGCCAGCCCGAAAGCCGCCACAACGGCGGCCATGAAAATCCTTCCCTTGGCAAAAAATGCCATATCGTTCTCCTGGTTGCCTGAATCACGTCCCGGCTGCAAATCTGCCAGTGAAGCGCCCGGTTGTCACCGCCCGCGCGGGCTGCGCGGCGCTTGAAGCTGGCGAATGCCGGGGAATTTGCCCACGATCAAGCATAAATTATGGCGCAAGGATTTATTGTGGCGTGTCTTGAGGGAAGACGTCGATATTGTGATCATTGGCGCAGGCTCGCCTATGCGGCTGCCCATCCCGGCTGTTCCGAAGCGCGCGCCACACTGATGCAGGCGGTAGCGGAGAAGATCTTCTTCGCCGGCGAGCATGTCGCCGGACCGCTCACCCAGGCTTTGTTACGGCGCGACATTGTCAGGCGAAAGCGTGGCCAGGCGGGGCGTCGCCCTGCTCGCGACGAAATAGAAACGGAACGACGGCCGGCGACGGGCGTTTGGGCGTTGCCCAACTTCGTTGACCTTTTTCCCGCGGTTCGATGACCGATGAAGCTGTTCGACTGCCCTCATTGCAGCCACCGTCTCTATTTCGAGAACGCGCAATGCCTGAACTGTTCAAGCCTGGTGCTTTACGATCCGGAGCGGGCGTGTTTCGTGCTTTCCGGCGGCGACGCCGTTCCATGCGGAAATGCCGACGAGTGCGCCTGCAACTGGCGGGCCGAGCCGGGCAGGATTTTCTGCCGCGCTTGCGCGCTCAACCAATTGATCCCCGACCTTTCGGTGGAGGGCAACCGCCGGCGCTGGATCCGCGTCGAGGCGGCCAAGAAACGCGCCGTCTATTCGCTGCTTGCCTTCGGCTTGCCGGTCGCGCCCAAGGCCGGACCGCAGGACGAGGCCGGGCTCGCTTTCGACTTCCTCGCCGATCCGATCGGCGGCGGACCAGGCGGCGAGCGCATCCTGACCGGCCACGACAACGGCAGGATCACCCTCAACGTCGCCGAGGCCGATTCCGCCGAGCGCGAGCGGCGGCGCGTCGAAATGGGCGAGAACTACCGCACCTTGCTCGGTCACTTCCGCCACGAGCTCGGCCATTATTACTGGGACCGGCTGATCCGCGACGATCCCGAGCGACTTTCGAGCTTTCGCGCTCTGTTCGGCGACGAGCGGGTTGACTACGAGCAAGCGCTGAAGGCCCACTACGCCAAGGGCGCGCCGCCGGACTGGGAGCAGCGCCACATCTCGGCCTATGCGGCGTCCCACCCCTGGGAAGACTGGGCCGAGACCTGGGCGCACCACCTGCACATCACGGACACGCTGGAGATGGTGCATGCGCTGAATTTTCCGCTCGGCCGGCTGGAGACAGTGGAAGCCAACGACCTGCCGCCTGGCGATACAGGGGGAGATCCGCTGCGGGAGCCCGCCGAACCCGATCCGGCGCCGGAACCGTTCGAAAGGATCCTCGCCCGCTGGCTGGTGCTGTCGGAGGCCTCCAATTCGATCAACCGCTGCATGGGTCTGCCCGACCTTTATCCCTTCGTCATTTCGGAGGTGACGGCGCAAAAACTGGCCTTCGTTCACCAGCTTTTGACCGACTTGCCCAAAACAAATGGAACAATTCGTGAGCAGGCGACGGCACTTTAGCCGGAACGCATAAGGTTCTGGTTCGTTTTCGAGCCCGAGGGAGCGTTGAGAACGGAGAGAAATCATGAAAAGTCTATTGTTTCCGGCACTTGCCGGTGCGCTGCTTGCCATGTCGGGCGCGGCGCTTGCCGACACGCCCGTCTCGGCAGTGACGGATCTGAACGTCCGCGCCGGCCCCGGCCCGCAATATCCCGTTATCGGCGTGCTGGCTGCCGGCCAGTCGGCGACGCTCAGAGGCTGCATCGAAGGCAGCAAATGGTGCACCATCGCCGAAGCCGGCGGCAAAGGTTGGGTCTATTCCGACTATGTGACTGCCGAATTCGGCGGCAGCCGTGTTGTGGTGACACGCCGGCCGGCCGATGCCGGCATTGCCGTCGTGGCTCCGCCGACCGATGATATCTACACCACTGACACCTACACCGGCGCCATCGTTTCCGGCGACGACGCCATCGAGCCGATCGCCAGGCCGCCGGCCGAGGTCGGCACCTATGTCACCACGCACCGGGTCGAACCGGTCTATCTCGAGGGCGAAGTGGTGACCGGCGCGGTGCTGCCCGACACGGTCGAGCTGCGCGAGATCCCGGATTACAACTACCGCTATGTCTATGTGAACAACCAGCCGGCGCTGGTTGATCCGGGCACGCGGCGCATCGTCTATGTGATGCGCTGATCCAGGGTATTCGAAAGGCGGCCGCCGGGAAACGGGCGGCCGGCTTTCGAAGAATGTCAAGGTTGGGTCAGGCTACCTGCAGCTGCTCGACAGCCGCCGATTTCGACCTGCAGCCTCGATTTCAGGGTTCACTCCGCTCGTTGCTCCGTCTTGGCACGAGGAAGCGGGGTGGCTCCGTCAAACGCTTCACGCCCTTGGATGCGCCCGGTCGTAAATGTCGAGCAGCCTTGCCGTGTCGACGCCGGTATAGATCTGGGTGGTCGACAGGCTGGCATGGCCGAGCAGTTCCTGGATGGTGCGCAGGTCGCCGCCACGGCCGAGCAGATGAGTGGCGAAGGAATGGCGCAAGGCATGCGGCGTCGCGGTTTCCGGCAGGTTGAGGGCCGAGCGCAGCTTCGCCATCTCGCGCTGGACGATGGCCGGATTGAGCGGGCCGCCGCGAGCGCCGCGGAACAGCAGCTCTTTCGGATCGATGTGGAAGGGACACAGCCGCCGGTATTCGGCGACCGCCCTGAGCGCCACCGGCAGCACCGGCACCAGCCTTGTCTTGCCGCCCTTGCCGGTGATGCGCAGCACCGTGTCGGCCTCGGTGGCGAGATCGGCCCCGGTCAGGCCCAGCGCTTCCGAGATGCGCAGCCCGGAGCCGTAGAGCAGCGTCAGCACGGCGGCGTTGCGGGCGGCGATCCAGGGTTCTTCCGCCAGTTGGCCCTCGACAGTCACGACCTGCTTGGCATCGCTCGCCGTCAGTGGTTTCGGTAGCGATTTCGGCTGGCGCGGCGCGCGCAGGGCGGCCGCACCCGCCGCGTTGACGAGGCCGCGCTTTTCGAGAAACCGCAGCAGCGAACGGATGCCGGCCAGGCCGCGGCCGAGCGTGCGGGCGCCGGCGCCGCCGTTGCGGCGCGCGGCGAGGAAGCCGCGCAGGTCGGCCGGCTGCAGGTCGGCGATATCGGAGATGCCGGGCGGGCCGCCGCAATGCCCGGTCAGGAAATGCAGGAACTGGCGCGTGTCGCGCTCATAGGCTTCGACCGTTTCGGGCGACAGCCGGCGCTCGCGCGCCAGCATCTTGAGCCAGCTCTCGCGCGCCGCCTGGAGGTCGGGTTTTGCCGGGATGAGGAATTCCTGCATGCGGGCATTTTCGGGCAGTCAGGTTAGGAAGCGGTGAAGAGCCGATCATTGAAATGGCGGCTTCAGAGGGTTAGAGCAGGGCAAAGGAAGTGATGCCGATGTCGAAGCTCGAGAACCCTGTACAGATGGCCGTGATCGGCGCCGCGCACGGCATCAAGGGCGAGTTGCGGGTGAAAACTTTCACCGGCGATCCGCTGGCGCTCGCCGACTACGGGCCGCTGCATGCCAAGGATGGCCGAGCCTTCCAGATCCTCGACATCCGGCCGGCCGGCACGGTCGTGGTGGTGCGCTTCAAGGGCGTCAGCGACCGCAACACGGCCGAGGCGCTTGCCGGCACGGAGCTGTTCGTCGACCGTTCGGTGCTGCCGGACGACGGCGAGGAGGACGAGTTCTACCATGCCGACCTCATCGGCCTTGAGGTGAGGGACGATACCGGCGTCATCGGCAGGGTCGTCGCCGTGCATAATTTCGGCGGCGGCGACATACTCGACGTCACGCTCGCGGGCCGCAAGGGCGTGCTGATCCCGTTCACGCAAGCCGCGGTGCCGCATGTGTCGATCGCCGACGGCTTCGTTCAAGTCGATCCCCTGGCGGCGGGGCTGGTCGAGGACGAGGATAGCGAAGCCGCCGGGCGGCCCGGTTTCGACCCGAAGGGCCGGCCGCGCGGACCGAAGGACGCCGGGGGCAACCGGTGAGCTTTGCCGCCTCGGTGCTGACGCTCTATCCGGAGATGTTTCCGGGTGCGCTTGGGCTTTCGCTCGCCGGCCGGGCGCTGGAAGCCGGCACCTGGTCGCTGGAAGCGATCCAGATCCGCGATTTCGCCACTGACCGGCATCGCACCGTCGACGATACGCCGGCCGGCGGCGGCGCCGGCATGGTGATGCGCGCCGACGTGCTGGCCAGGGCGATCGACCACGTTTCGCCGCAGGGCGATGAACGTCCAAGGCTGCTGATGAGCCCGCGTGGAAAGCCGCTGACGCAGGCCAGGGTGCGCGGGCTCGCCGCCGGGCCCGGTGCCGTCATCCTGTGCGGCCGCTTCGAGGGCGTCGACCAGCGGCTGATCGAGGCGCGCGGTCTGGAGGAAGTCTCGATCGGCGATTTCATCCTGTCGGGCGGCGAGCCGGCCGCACTTGTGTTGCTCGATGCGGTGGTGCGGCTGCTGCCGGGGGTGATGGGCAACGCCGTCTCGGGCGAGGAAGAAAGCTTTGAGAACGGCCTGCTCGAGCATCCGCATTACACGCGGCCGCAGGAGTTCGAGGGCAGGCAAATCCCCGAAGTGCTGACCTCCGGGAATCACAGGAAGATCGCCGCGTGGCGTCGCGCCGAGGCTGAGAAGCTGACGCGGGAGCGCCGGCCCGATCTGCTGGCCGGTGCTCAGCCCTTGGTAAAGTAATAAAAGGCCAGAAACAGGCCGACGGCGACGACGAAGCCGCGCACGACACCTTGCGGCACGCGCCTGGCGATCCACACCCCGGCATAGCCGCCCAGCGCCCCGCCGGGGATCATGACGATCGCCTGCGGCCAGGCGACGACGCCGCCCGAAACGAAAACCAGGATGGCGATTGCCGCGATGACCACCGCTAGCATGTTCTTCAACGCATTGAGCTTGTGGTAGTCGCCGGCCTGCGTCAGGCCGAGGGTGGCAAGCATCATCACGCCCATGCCGGCGCCGAAGAAGCCGCCATAGACCGAAGTCAGGAACTGCGCCAGCGACCCGGCGAGCGAGCCGACCGAGGCCTCGTGGTCCGGTCCGGCCGCCGGCTTCAGCCACGGACCGGCCGCGAACAGGGCGGTCGCGGCGATCAGCAGCCAGGGCACAAGCGCTCGGAAGGACGTGTTGGAGAGCGCCAGCAGAATGAGCGAACCGGCCAGCGCGCCAAAGCCCGATATCACGCAGAGCACAAGCGCCTGGCGCCAGAAATGCCTGATGTCGTCGAGATAGGCGAGCGTCGAGGTGATATAGCCCGGAAACTGTGTCACCGAGGACGTTGCGTTGGCAACGATCGGCGGCAGGCCGACCAGCGTCATGGCACCGAAGGTGACGAAAGTGCCGCCGCCGGCGACGGCGTTCACCGCGCCCGAGACAAAGCCCGCGAAGAAGAGCAGGACGGCATCGAAGAATGTCATCGAGGGAGGCCTGGGAAATAGCTTTCTCCGACTTAGAAAGCTTGCATGGCGCGCGCAACCCGGCACGGCGGCAATATGATGGGGCCATAGTTTTCAAAAATTAGGCGTCAAAGGCGTGACAAAGCGCCGAAATAGCTGTATGTCGCCGCCCGAACCGGAAGAACGATCTTCCGGACCCGTCAACAAATGGCGGTGTAGCCGTCCCTGTCCGATGCCCCCGATTTGAATGTCTGGGCAAAGGACATAGCCGAGCGGTCATTGGAACTGCAAGGCAAGTCGAGGACGCTCTGGCTGTCGGAAGAACAAGAAGTGGATATTTGAGATGGATCTCATCCGTCAGCTCGAGGCCGAGCAGGCCGCCAAGATCGAAGCCAAGCGCAAGCTGCCCGAATTCCAGCCTGGCGACACCGTGCGCGTCCAGGTGCGCGTCACCGAAGGCAGCCGCACCCGCGTCCAGGCCTATGAGGGCGTCGTCATCGCCCGTTCCGGCTCCGGCTTCCAGGAGAATTTCACCGTCCGCAAGATTTCCTACGGCGAAGGCGTGGAGCGCGTGTTCCCGGTCTACTCGCCGATGGTCGAAGGCGTCGAGATCGTGCGCCGTGGCAAGGTGCGCCGCGCCAAGCTCTATTACCTGCGCGACCGTCGCGGCAAGTCGGCCCGCATTTCGGAAAACACCGGCGTGCGCGCCCGCAAGCTGAACGATGAAGAGCGTGATGCGCTGAACGCCGAACGCGCCCGCATCGAGGCCGAGAAGGTCGCCGCCGCCGAGGCTCTGGCTGCGGAGAAAGCCGCGCAGGACGCCGCCGAGAAGAAGGCTGCCGAGTCCGCGTCGGCCGAATAAGGCGCTTCCGCAGATCGTTTTGGAAAGGCGGCTTCGGTCGCCTTTTTCGTTTGGCGGTAGGCAACGTCGTCATCGCAGGGCGCGGCACGGGCGCAACTCCGTCGCGGAGACCCTGGATCCCTCGCTCGTAGGGGCCGCCGCGATGCCGCCGACGAGTGCAGGGTGCTGGTCGAGCCGACAGCCAACGGCCAGGCGCTGCGGTCGAACATGAAGGATGTGCAGGCGGCGCTTGCCTGCAGCATGCGCCGGAACGCGCCGAGCTGAAAGCCCTGCATGGCACGCTGACCCGGCTGGTCGTCAGGTTGCGCGAAGCGGTTGCGGATTGCGCGGAATCAGTCCGTCGCAGGCTGGATTCGGGAAGCGTGCCGATCAGAGCATGGGAATCCGCTTTGGCGCTCATCGGTGCAGCGGATCGGCTTGCAAGGCGCTTGCGGAAAGCTAAAGTCGGCGCCGGTTTTTCTCTTGGGGCGAGCGTAGCGCCGCCAGTCACGTTCGGGAGTTCGTCATGATCAAGTCGAAACTGCTGCTGGCCGGCCTATTGGCCTGCCTTCTCGCGCCCGCTGCGGCGCTCGCCGACACGCTGCCCGATCTCGGCGGCAGAAAGGTCGTGGTGGTGACCGAAAACGCTTACCCGCCGCTGCAGTTCATCGACAAGAAGACCGGCAAGCAGATCGGCTGGGAATATGACGCGATGGATGAGATCGCCAAGCGGCTGAATTTCAAGGTTGAGTACCAGAACACCTCCTGGGACGCGATGATCCAGGCCGTTTGCGACAACCAGTACAATATCGGCATGACCGGCATCACCATCAAGGACGAGCGCAAGGCGAAGGTCGACTTCTCGGACCCTTACATGCGATCGGAACAGTTCATGCTGGTGCGCGGCGACGAGAGCCGCTTCACCGACGCCAAGAGCTTTGCCGCCTTCAAGGACGGGCTGATCGGCGCGCAAGCCGGCACGACGCCCTTCTACACCGCCGTCTACAGCGTGCTCGACGGCAATGAGCAGAACCCGCGCATAAAATTGTTCGAGACCTTCGGCGCCAGCGTGCAGGCGCTGAAGTCCGGCGATGTCGACGTGGTGCTGACCGACGGCACCGCCGGCAAGGGCTATGTCGACGCCTCCGAGGGCAAGCTGAAGCTGATCGGCGGGCCGCTCGGCAGTGAGGATTTCGGCTTCATCTTCCCCAAGGGCTCCGACCTGGTGAAGCCGGTCAACGCCGCGATCGCCGCGCTCAAGGCCGATGGCACGCTCGATGCGCTGAACAAGAAGTGGTTCCTCGACTACAAGATGGGGCAGTAGGCTCCTTTGCTGCGAATGATCGGCGACGGCGGCGGGCGGAAAACCGCGAAAGTCTCATTCCTTCCCACCCCCCTCTGTCCTACCGGACATCTCCCCCGCAAGGGGGGAGATTGGCTGTCGCCTTCGCTTTCGCAAATCGCCGACGTTGCAAGAAGAGCGCCGGCGACAAAGCTGCTGATCTTCCGTCCTGCGGGGGAGATGCCCGGCAGCGCAGAGGGGGCTGTGCCGGAACGCGACCTTCGCAACGATGCTGGCGGCACATCCTGATGACCGCCACGACGTCCACCGCCAAATCCGAATTCCCCTGGTGGCTGGCCGCAGCGGCCGTCCTGGCGCTCGCCGCGGCGCTGGCCATCGCCGCCAGCGACCTTTACGCCGAGGTCTTCGCCACCGTCGCCAAGGGCATCGGCATCACCGTCTTCGTCACCGTGGTCGGCTTCGCGCTGGCCTCGGCGCTTGGACTCGGCATCGCGCTGATGGCCTTGTCGGGGTCGCAATCGCTGCGCCAGATCGCGCGCTTCTATGTCGAGATCATCCGCGGCGTGCCGATCCTGGTGCTGCTGTTCTGGATCGCTTTTGCCGGGGCGCCGGCATTCGTCGCGGCGTGGAACGCGCTGACGGCGCCGCTGCAGAGCGCCGGCTGGATCGGCGAGCTCCTGGTGCGCGACATCTCGCTTCTGTGGCGCGCCATCATGGCGCTGACCATCGGCTATTCGGCCTTCATCTCGGAAGTGTTCCGGGCCGGCATCCTGTCGGTCGAGAAGGGTCAGATCGAGGCGGCAAAGGCGCTCGGGCTGACGCGCGTGCAGCGCTTCCGGCTGATTGTCTTTCCGCAGGCGATCCGCACCATCCTGCCGCCGCTCGGCAACGATTTCGTCGCCATGGTCAAGGACTCCTCGCTGGTCTCGGTGCTGGGCGTTGCCGACATCACGCAGATCGGCAAGGTCTATGCCGCCGGCTCGTTCCGCTTCTTCGAGACCTATTCGATCGTCGCCTATATCTATCTGATCTTGACGGTCGGCCTGTCGCTGGCGCTGCGGGCGCTCGAGAAACGGCTGCGACGGCAGCATGAGCAATAGCCCCCGGGCCAAGAGCGCGCTACGCTTCCTGGGTTAGTAACGTCCAGGAGCTGACCCATGAATTTCGACAAGCCCAATGCGGCGCTGGACTCCGTCTATTCGGCCGAGACGCCGGAGGCGCTCGCCAAGGCCTATGCCGAATGGGCGGCGACCTATGACGGCGAGACCGCCTCGCTCGGCTATCTGCTGCCCTTCCTTATCACCGCCTGGGTGGCGCGGCATGTGCCGGCGGGCGAAGGCCCGCTGCTCGACGCCGGCTGCGGCACCGGCCTGTCCGGGCCGTCATTGAAAGCGCTGGGCTATGGCGACATCTGCGGTCTCGACCTTTCAGACGACATGCTGAAGATCGCAGGCAGCCGCAATGCCTATGGCGAGCTGAAGAAGGCGATGCTCGGCGGTCCGCTGCCCTGGCCCGACAGTCATTTCCGCGCCTTCTTCTCGACCGGCGTCTTCACCATCGGCCACGCGCCGGCCGAGGGCCTGCACGAACTCGTGCGCATCACGAAGAGCGGCGGCCACGCCATCTTCACAGTGCGCGACCAGGTTTTTGAGAGCGGTGGCTTCCAGGCGGTGTTCGACGATCTCAGGCAGGCAAGGAAATGGCGGCTGGCCGAGGAAAGTCCGTGGTTTCGCTGCTATGCGATCGGCGACCCGGACGCGCTGGTGAAGACTTTCGTATTCGAGGTGCTGTGAGCGCGGCTTCCCCTTCTCCCACAAGGGGAGAAGGCAAAGCTACCGCAATTGCCGAAAAGCCAAAACGTTGATATGAGCAGCGCCATGGAAGAGCTTTTCAGCGATCCGGCCTATAAGGGTTTCGTGCTGCAGGACAGGAAGCGCCTGCCGTCGCGATTTGCCGCGCGCGTCTGCGGCGCGCTCACCAGCCGACTTAGCTGAGGCGACCGATCCGGTCGCTTCGCCGGTCAGAAGCCCCGGCGCCAGCTTTTGCCATTCTCATATCGACGGATTTACGCACATGAGCGCACCGCGCACCCTCTACGACAAGATATTCGACGACCATGTCGTCGACCGCCAGGACGACGGCACCTGCCTGCTCTATATCGACCGCCACCTCGTCCACGAGGTCACCAGCCCGCAGGCCTTCGAAGGCCTGCGCATGAGCGGCCGAGACGTTCGCCATCCTGAGAAGACGCTCGCCGTGGTCGACCACAACGTGCCGACCTCGCCCGAGCGCAAGTTCGGCATCAAGAACGAGGAAAGCCGCATCCAGGTCGAGGCGCTGGCCAAGAATGCCAAGGATTTCGGCATCGAATATTATTCGGAGAACGACGTCCGCCAGGGCATCGTCCACATCATCGGGCCGGAGCAAGGCTTCACGCTGCCCGGCATGACCATTGTCTGCGGCGACAGCCACACCTCCACGCACGGTGCGTTCGGCGCGCTGGCGCACGGCATCGGCACTTCGGAAGTCGAGCATGTGCTGGCGACGCAAACTTTGATTCAGCGCAAGGCCAAGAACATGCTGGTGCGCGTTGACGGCCAGCTTCCGGAAGGCGTCACCGCCAAGGACATCATCCTCGCCATCATCGGCGAGATCGGCACTGCCGGCGGCACCGGCTACGTCATCGAATATGCGGGCGAGGCGATCCGCTCGCTGTCGATGGAAGGTCGCATGACGATCTGCAACATGTCGATCGAAGGCGGTGCGCGCGCCGGCTTGATCGCGCCGGACGAGACCACCTTCGCCTATGTGAAGGACAAGCCGCGCGCGCCGAAGGGCGCCGCCTGGGACGCCGCGCTTGCCTACTGGAAGACGCTGCATTCCGACGAAGGTGCGCATTTCGACAAGGTGGTCGTGCTCGATGCGCAAAAACTGCCGCCGATCGTCTCCTGGGGCTCCTCGCCCGAGGATGTCGTCTCGGTGCAGGGTTTCGTGCCGAATCCGGCCGACATCGCCGACGAGAACAAGCGTTCCTCGAAGCTGCGCGCGCTCGACTATATGGGGCTGACGCCCGGAACCAAGATCACCGACATCACGCTCGACCGCGTCTTCATCGGGTCCTGCACCAATGGCCGCATCGAGGACCTGCGCGCCGCCGCCAAGGTTGTCGAGGGCAAGAAGGTCAATCCGCGCGTGAACGCCATGATCGTGCCGGGCTCCGGCCTGGTGAAGGAGCAGGCCGAAGCCGAAGGGCTCGACAAGATCTTCGTCGCCGCGGGCTTCGACTGGCGCGAGCCCGGCTGCTCGATGTGCCTGGCGATGAACGACGACCGGCTGAAGCCGCATGAGCGCTGCGCCTCGACTTCGAACCGCAATTTCGAGGGCCGGCAGGGTTTTAAGGGCCGCACCCATCTTGTCTCGCCGGCCATGGCGGCGGCGGCGGCAATCGCCGGCCATTTCGTCGATATCCGCGACTGGAAGTAACGGCCTGCCGCGGACGCGATCAAAGGCCCGGAGCGCACCGCGTTCCGGGCCTTTTGTCGCTCAGCGGTCGCCGAGCCGGATAATCTCGTGGAACTCCTCACGTCGGCCAGGCTCGTCGGCAGCGACGATCAGCGCCAGTTGCTGCTCGTCGAAAATCTTGAACCACTCGTCCCATTCGACCAGCTCGTAGCCGCCGGCGTTGGGAGGCCGCTCCGGGCGGTCGCCGTCCTCATAGGCGTTCTGGCCAAAAACCAGGCGCAGCATGGGTTGCGTGCCGGCCTCGGGCGAAATGTCGACAATGGCCGGAAATCCGGCGCGCGCCGCCGCCCAGGAACGGATCGCATCGTGCTCGGTCAGGGTGATTGTACCGGCCATCGGCGTTCTCCTGTTTTGTGTTGAGAACGCCGGTCTCCCGGAGCTGTTCCAAGCCGTCGCTTAACCGCTTGTTTGTGCTTCCCGACTAGCATCTCCCCTTGGGTAACTTGGGGAAGTCACTGTCCGTTGGACACCGGTCTGCTCATAGCGCTGCTCAATCCGACGATAGCGCTGGCGCTCGGCGCTGCGTTCCTCGTGCTGTGGTTCTACCAGCGCCATCGTCCGTATCTGGCGGTGCTGGCGGCGAGCTACTGCCTGTCGGCGTCGGGTTTCCTGCTGCAATATTTCACGCTGCCGCTCGGCATCGTGGCGACCAAGCTGATCTCCAACATATGTTTCACGATAGCCGCCTGCTGCCTTTCCGGCGCGATCATCGCCCGCTACGGCCGGCGCGTGCCTTATTTCGGCATCGGGCTCATGGCCGGCGGCGGGCTCGCCGCCTTCGCATGGTTCATGTTCGTCGAGCCGGATCTTACCTGGCGCGTGCTCAGCATGAATTTCGGCTTCGGCGGCCTGAGCCTGCTCGTCGCCGCCGAGCTCAGGACAGTGCGCAACAATGGCCCTGAGAAAATCCTGGTCGCGCTGGCCCTGCTTTCCGCGCTGAATTTCACCGCCCGTACCCTGATCGTCGTCATCGCGCATGGACCGTTCCCAAGCTATGACGGCTTCTACGGCTCGTCCTACTGGACGACGGCGCTGCTCTCGCACGCGCTTTTGTCGCTTCTGATCGCGCTCTGCCTGTTCACGGCGGCCGCCCTCGACGTGCTGAAGGCACTGAAGGCCGAGACGCACACCGACCCGTTGTCCGGTCTTCTCAACCGCCGCGGCTTCGAAGACCGGGCAGCACTGCTGCTCGATCAATGCGCCAAGGCCGGGTTTCCCGTCGCGCTGGTGCTTGCCGACCTCGATCACTTCAAGGCGCTCAATGACCAGCACGGACATGAGGCAGGCGACCGAGTGATTGCCGACTTCGCTGCCAAGCTGCGCTTTGCCACGGGCGCGCGCGGGGCTGCGGGCCGCATCGGCGGCGAAGAGTTCGCCGTGCTCCTGCCGCTCAGCG